>JASLHL010000030.1 GCA_030152225.1 Flavobacterium sp.
CGAATTAACTAATTTTGCCATTATTTAAAACACGAAGTAGATGTTTCTTTTTCATACAAAAGTCGAATTACAAGCTTATTTAGAGACTTTTCACAAGGCGAACCAATCCATTGGTTTAGTCCCTACAATGGGAGCAATACACAGGGGTCACCTTTCTTTGATGGAGCAATCCTTACGAGAAAATGGCTGTACTGTGGTGAGTATTTTTGTCAATCCAACGCAGTTCAATAATGCGGAAGATTTAGCTAAATATCCTCGTACATTAGAGCGAGATTTATCGATTATTCGCTCATTATCAGATCAAATCGTCGTATTTTCACCCGCAGTAGAGGAGATGTACGCCGGAGAAACGGTCGCTAAAAAGTTTGATTATGACGGGTTAGAATTTGAAATGGAAGGGGCACAACGCCCAGGTCATTTTGATGGAGTGGGTACCATTGTCAACAAACTTTTTGAATTGGTTGAGCCAACAAAAGCCTATTTTGGCGAGAAGGATTTTCAACAGCTACAGATCATTCGAAAATTAGTCGAAAAAGAACAGTTGGCGGTAGAGATTGTTGGGGTTCCCATCTTTAGAGCAGCGGATGGACTAGCCATGAGTTCAAGAAATGAGCGCATTTCTGCCCAAGGTTTAGAACTATCGACCTTTTTATTTCAGGTTTTAACGCAAGCGCGGGAGTTGTTTAAAACACAAGAGATTGAAAAAGTTAATCAATTTGTTGAGTCTCAATTTAAAAATAATTCTACCTTTGACCTCGAATACTTTACGATAGCTGACGAGGAGACACTCAAAACGGCTAGCTCAAAAGAAGAAGGGCATACCTACAGAGGGTTTCTGGTAGCGCATATTGAAGGTGTTCGCTTAATTGACAATTTATCTTTTAACTAAACTATCGCGAAATGCAAGTTGAAGTAGTAAAATCAAAAATTCATCGTGTAACCGTAACAGGTGCCGATTTACATTATATTGGAAGTATTACAATAGACGAAGCTTTATTGGAAGCTGCTAATATGATTGAAGGTGAAAAAGTTTCTATTGTGAACATCAACAATGGAGAACGTTTTGAAACTTACGCTATTCCAGGTCCTAGAAACAGTGGAGAAATTACGTTAAATGGACCAGCTGCACGTAAAGTGCACCAAGGAGATATCGTTATCATTATTTCCTATGGAATAATGGATTTTGAAGAAGCTAAAACCTTTAGACCTGCTATTGTGTTCCCCAATGAGGAGAACAATAGTCTAACGTAATATAGCATATTGAAGAAGACCGTAACTAAATTAATTCATATCTTACTCCCACTTGCGTTGGGAGTTTTTTTGGTTTATTACGCATTTTCTAAATTTACTCCAGCACAGATTGAAGAGATGTTGATGCACTTCAAAGGAGCGAATTACAGCTACATCTTCATCGCTTCAATCTTTTCTGTTGTCAGCCTTTGGGCACGTGCGCATCGTTGGAAGTATGCCCTGAACTATATGGGATATACCTCTTCTACCGCCACAAACTTCATGGCGATTAACATTGGGTACCTCATGAATTTAACCGTTCCGCGTTCTGGTGAGGTATCCCGAGCTTTGGTCTTGCAAAAGTACCAGCAAATCCCTTTTGACAAGAGTTTTGGCAGTATTGTATCGGAACGCGTGGTCGATTTAATCTGCTTGCTACTTTGTGTGTTGACTGCGCTTATTTTGCAATATGAGGTATTAAAAGATTTCCTGCTGCGCTATGTTCCCGTAGAACAATTGCTGGAGGTTGCTTTACTTGCCTTAGGGGTTTTCGGGGTGGTAATTGCCGCTTTTTTATTCCTTACTTGGAAGCCTATTTTATTTGTGAAACGCAAACTCAAAGGACTTATAGAAGGGGTAAATAGCATTTTTAAGATGCCTGCTAAACGAGCTTTTTTGTGCTATACCTTGCTTATTTGGGGCGGGTATATTGCCACTTTTTACTTTGGTACGTTGGCGCTACAAGAAACTAGTGGATTAACTTTTCCCATGATTATGTCTGCCTTTATAGCGGGGAGTTTTGCCGTTTCCTTTACCAATGGTGGTTTTGGTGCATTTCCTTTAATTGTAGCTGAACTCTTAGTGCTCTACCACATTTCAAGTGTCGCAGGTACCGCCTTTGGTTGGATCTTGTGGACGACGCAAACAGCGATTGTCGTCGTGCTAGGTGCCTTGTCTTTCTTTTTACTTCCGCTCTATCACACCAGAAGAAAGTAGTTACATTCTTCTTCATTCTTCGTCATATGCATGGACTCTTTGTTTGACTTTTAGATGCTGTTGTCAAATTTATAAGGTGCCGAAAAGCGAATGCTACGGTTATCCCCGTTGTTGTTGAAGTGTTGCGTCGGTTGTCTCTTTATACGTCGAATATACACTGTTCAATACATTACTCAATTCCAATTTTTTGTTGATCAAAAGGCCTTTGATATTTATTCCTAAGTCCGCCTAAGCCTTGGAGTGAAAGTTATCGGATACTCCACTGAAATCGCAGTTTTTTTGCGAATTTAATTCCCAGTTCCCTGTCCATTGATACGTCAGGTCAATATTGAGGATGTAGTCGTGGTTTTGAATAGTTGTGGTTTGTATTTGGTTCAAGGATGCGTCAAGGGTTGTTCGACAAAAGGTTGTTTTTCCCTAGTAAACTCGGAGGATAGTTGGAGAGGTGTCGAAGGATTGTGCTCGAATACGCTTTTAATTTAACAGTTTCGTAGGATGAATCCTTACAAAAGAGGAATTCATATTTGAGCTTTTAATCGTAGATTTGATATTTAGAAATTTAAGAATACGGTTGTATGGCAAAAGTAAAGACTGCTTTTTTCTGTCAAAGTTGTGGGGCACAAACGCCTAAGTGGATGGGACAATGTCCCACGTGTAAGGAGTGGAATACCCTCGTGGAGGAAGTGATCCAGAAAGAAGAGAAAACAGCATGGAAGGCGGTTAGTACCACTGCTTCCACGACAAAGCGCATTGCAAAACCCTTGCGTGTGAGTGAGATTGATAGTGCAGAAGAGATTCGCATGAATACCTTAGATGGAGAATTGAATCGCGTTTTAGGAGGAGGCCTTGTACCCGGGTCGATGGTACTACTCGGAGGAGAACCCGGCATTGGAAAAAGTACCTTGCTCTTGCAAATTTCACTGCGCTTGCCCTATAAAGTACTCTATGTTTCTGGAGAAGAAAGTCAGAAGCAAATCAAGATGCGCGCCGAACGCATCAATCCCAATAACGAAAATTGTTATATTTTAACGGAAACCAATACCCAAAATATCTTTCGTCAGATTGAAGAAATTCAGCCCGATGTGTTGATTATTGATTCCATTCAAACCCTGCATACGGATTATATCGAATCCTCTGCGGGAACTGTTTCTCAAATCAAAGAAACCACGGCGGAGTTAACCAAATTTGCCAAAGAAACGGGAACACCTGTTTTAATTATTGGTCATATCACCAAAGATGGAAGTATTGCAGGGCCTAAGATGTTAGAGCATATGGTGGATACGGTTTTGCAATTTGAGGGCGACCGCAATCACGTCTACCGTATCTTACGCGCCAATAAAAACCGCTTTGGATCAACAGCCGAATTGGGTATTTACGAGATGCAAGGCAGTGGACTACGCGAAGTGTCTAATCCATCTGAAATTTTAATTTCCCACAAAGATGAAGAGTTGTCCGGAACGGCTATTGCAGCCACTTTAGAGGGGATGCGTCCGTTGATGGTAGAGGTGCAATCACTAGTGAGTACCGCAGTGTATGGAACCCCACAACGCAGTGCAACGGGCTATAACCTCAAACGTTTGAATATGTTGTTGGCCGTGCTAGAAAAACGAGCAGGCTTCCGTTTAGGGCAAAAAGACGTCTTCTTGAATATTACGGGAGGAATTAGTGTAGATGATCCTGCGATTGATTTGGGCGTGGTAGCAGCGATTCTATCCTCCGATCAGGATATCTCCATCCAAAAAGGAGTAACCTTTGCAGGAGAAGTTGGTCTTTCGGGGGAAATTCGACCAATCAACCGCGTAGATCAACGCATTCAAGAAGCCGAAAAATTGGGCTTTTCGGAAATACTCGTTTCCAAATACAACAAGATTTCACACAAGGGAACGGGAATAAAAGTGGTTTTAGTAACCAAGATTGAAGATGTCGTCGAGCATCTTTTTGGATAAAAAATTGAAAAAAAAGTAGCATGAGAAAAGGAATTGTTTTAGCAATGACACTTAGTGTTTTTGCGGTATGGGCACAAAAGCCCGTCTATACGAAAGCGAATTTAGAAAGCGCACGGGTGTATTATGATGGAGCAGAATTAACACAAAATACCCAAGTGACCTTACCCAAAGGATTGTCCGAAGTTGTGATTACCAATGTGTCTGATCAATTGATGGAAAACACCATCAAAGTAGGGTCTATTACCGATGTAACGGTTATGTCGGTGCAGTTTTCCAATGCCTATATCGAAGAATATGACAATGTGAATAACTCACCCTTGATGAAACCCTTGCGTGATAGTATTGCTATAACAGAACGCAAATTAGATCAGCTTGTTAATTCGATCAATGCAGATATACAAACTATTCAATTGTTGGATGATACGAGTTCAAGTGAATCGTTTAAGAATTTTGGATTTACGGATGTGACCAAATGGGTGGACTATTACGGTAAAAAACGTCAAGAAGTACAAAATGCCTTATTCGTAAAGAAAAAGGAAAAAGTGATTGTCGAAGCCAAGTGGAATGATCTCAAGTCGCAATTGACTATCGGTGGAGACAAGTCTGATCAAGTAAGTAAAGGAAAGTTGATTGTGCAAGTGATGAGTGGGAGAGAGGGTGTTATTCCCTTTAAAATAAACTATGCGACAAATAGAGCGCAATGGGTTCCTTCTTATGATTTACGCATCGAAAAAATCAATGCACCAATCAAAATGATGTATAAAGCAGATGTAGTTCAAACCTCAGGGTTGGATTGGCGAAATGTAAAACTTAGTTTAACTTCAGGTAAGTTAAATCAACACCATCAGATGCCGAAGTTTACGACTTGGTTTGTTTCTTATCAAGAGGCTATTCCTATTGTTGCTGAATATAGTTACAATGCGGATTATAGTCAAGAAGTGTCTCGTATGGTAGAAGGGAGAGCAGCAGGTATTTCTGTCACAAATAAACGATCAAGTAAGGATATTTCGTATGAAGAACGTCAAACTATAGCAGAATATACTACAGTAAGCGAAAGTGAGCTGAATGTCACCTTTGATATTGCCATTCCCTATTCGATTGTAAGCAATGGAAAACGTCATAGTGTGGATTTGAATGCATTTGATATCAGTGGAGACTACAAGTTCTATACCGCACCAAAATTAGATGCAAATGCGTATTTAGTGGCAGAGATTAAGGACTATGGTAAACACCAGTTATTGCCTGGGCAAGCCAATGTGATTTACGATGGCATGAATATCGGACAGACGTATCTATCGACAGAAAATACAGAAGAAAAATTACATCTGAATATTGGAAAAGACCCCAATATTTCAGTTAGCCGTACGTTGATTACGGATAAGTCAGGAACGAAGACTTTTTCATCGAAAAAAGAACAAACCTTTACCTATGAAATTACTGTCAAAAACAGCAAAAAAGAAGCGGTTACGGTTCAAGTAGAAGACCAATATCCAATCAGTACGGATAATTCTATTGAAATTGTGTTAGATGAATCGCCAAAAGGAAAAGTGAATGCGGAGAAAGGGTTGGTAACTTGGGAGGTTCAATTGCAACCGAATGAAGTGAAAAAAGTACGCCTGAGTTATACGATGAAGTATAGTAAAGATAAAAATATACAAACCTCTTATTAGTAAGAAGAAATAAAAAAGCCACGCTTAGCGTGGCTTTTTTATTGGTGATTGAAGAATCTGTTTTTTTATTCGTAACTATTTGATTTTTAGCTTTTTTTATTGTAAATACTTGAATGCATTATTGGCTGAAATATAGATAAAATTTACTTTAGTAGAAGTAATAATATCAATTTTTTGACCATGAAAAAAGCATTAATTCTACTTGTTTTAGGAACTGTTTTTATTACAGGATGTAGTAATGATAGCACAAAAGAAAGGGAAGATCAGACAACAAAAGAAGTCTTGTTAGATTTAAAAATAAAGGAGGCTACTAAGGTGTTTGAGAAGTATGGATGGACACCTGACTCTACTGTCGATCGAAATAGTAAAGCATTTAGGGAAGAATATGAACAGATGGATTTAGAACAGTTGGATAAGATGCTCAAAATGTTCCACGAAGGAATTGAATATGAAAATATGGATTCCATAAAGGAAGATAAAAAAGCCACTCCCAAAACGAGTGGCTTTTTTTTATTTTTTAAGCATTCGTTTCAGCGTATTTTTTTCTTGGCTGTATACCATCAAGCCAAAAAGGACAATCGCGATCAAGCCAACAAGGTAGTTTTCTCTGAAGTGATAAAAATAAACATACGACAAGAGAATAGACAGTCCCATATATAAACCAATGGCTTTTTTATCATAGGGAATAGGGTAATACTTTTGACCTAGTACATAAGATACGACCATCATGGATCCATAGGCGAGCAAGGTAGCAATTGCCGAACCCATATAGCCCCAAATTGGGATCAAGAGGTAGTTGAAGATCAAAGTCAACACAGCCCCAAAAATAGAGATATAAGCCCCCATACTAGTTTTGTCACGCAACTTATACCACACGGATAGGTTGGTGTAAATCCCCATACAAAGGTTTGCTAAGATAATTAAGGGCACGACAATCATCGCATCCCAATAGCTCTCATTGCGAATAAACAACACCTTTAAAATGTCAGAAAAGACAACAACCCCCAGCATAATCGCGCTTCCCATAAGGATAAAATACTTGGTTACGGTGGCGTATTTCGTTGGAGCATCGTCATTTTTGGCGTAGTTAAAAAAGAAAGGTTCAATCCCCAAGGTATAGGCTTGTCTAAAGAGTACCATAAACAGCCCCAATTTATAACAAGCAGCATATTTCCCAACTTCTGCAGAAGCAATATCCGCAGGCAATAAACGCTGTAGGAGTATTTTGTCAAAGCTCTCGTTAATAGCAAAGGCCAATCCTGCCACCATAACGGGAAAACTATAGCGCAACATTTGTTGTAATAGTTCTTTGTTGATTCTGAAGTGGAGTTGTAAATAGTTCTTAGTAAAGACCAAAAACGTCGCTGCACTTGCTACTAGATTGGCAATGAAAATATATTCTACCTGAAAGTTTTCCACATACATCGATGCAAAAACAGAGGAAGGATTATTTGTCGCTAATAAAGGCAAGAAATAGAGGAAGAATACATTCAACAACGAGTAAATACAAACATTGCCAATGCGAATGGCGCTGTAGTACATCGGTCGTTGATCTGCGCGTAATTTGGCGAATGGAACAATAACCAAGGCATCCAAGATCAGAATCCACAAAACATATTGCACGAGATTGGTGGGGATCTGCAGGAGATTCGCCCAAAAGTCGAGCAAGAAAAATCCGAGTAATCCAAAAATTAAGGTGGTACCACTGAGAAACAACATACTGTTGTTGATCACTTCCTGTTTGTTATCGCGCGTATTGTAAAACCTAAAAAAAGCCGTTTCCATTCCGAAAGACAGGACAACATTCAACAGCATCATGATGGAGAAAATCACGCTGTACTCACCATAGGCGTCATTTTTCATCAGATCCGTGTGAAACGGAACTAAAAAGAAACCAATTACTTTTGGAAAAACAGCAGCTAATCCATAGATGGCCGTTTGTTGGAAAATTTTTTTATAAATACTCACAGTGTCGAGCGTTAAGAATCAAGCTTTATTTTTCTGTTGTTTTGGGTGCTAGGTCTATTTTTAAGAAAGGGAGAATACTCGCTTTTGGAAAGTCAATTTTTGTTGGTCCATTGTATTGTGCATCGTCATCAACGGCATTGTACAGAAATCCAACAGTGTCTTCGTAAAAGAAAATACTCTCTGGGTATTTTAATTGGTTGTTGTCGGTCCAAATGTCCATTTTGTCTTTGAGCTGCAATGCCATTAATTTTTGCAATTCCTCCCAGTTGTCAATTAAATCCTCTGTTTTGTATGGTTCCCCTGTTTTGGGATTGAAGTTTAAAGCCATTTCGCTTTTAAAACCATAGGCTCCGCCAGCAAAGGTATAGTATTCTAAAGCAATGGAAAGCAAATCATCATTATAAAAGGTAATATCACCCTCTACTTCTGCTTTCCAAGGTAGTGTTTCATCGGGATATTTTGTCTTAAATGCATTGTAATTGGCGATGTAATGAGCTGTTAGTTCTTCTAGCGTAGCGCTTGAAGCTGTCACTTCATCTACCGCAACGATACGGTCTATTTGAGCAATCAGTTGTTGGTTGATTTTTGCTGCAATTTCATGGGATTCATTGGTGATGACTGGCACACTCAATCGAATTCTCGTACATTCATCGTCCATGCAGTTGTCAGAAGATTGTACGAATTCCTTTTGTTCAAATTGCAATGTATCCGTTGCATTTTTATTGGTCGAATTACAACTAACAACAAGTGTTAGCAGTAAAAATAAATAAACGTATTGTCTCATAGATCTTCTTTTCTTACAAAACTAAGAATTAATGTACTGAAAACGAATAAAATTTGCAGCATCCTTTGTTTTTTTTATGTTTAGAGTCAGGGAATCTGTAGTGTCTTGGTAGGCGTTGTTTGTACTTAAACAAGGTGACTGTTAGACTTGTTGTCCAAAGCCTTCGCATCGACATTGAATTGAATTCAAGTGCTGTAGGATCTATAGTAAATTGATCTTAATGTTGTGGTCGTTTTTAATTTCGCGCATCACAAAAGAACTATGCGTACTTCCGATGCTATCCACCATAGCGAGTTTGTTGAAGACAAAATCTTGGTAGTGGCGCATGTCATTGGCATATACCTTTAGTAAGAAATCATATTCCCCCGAAATATTATAACATTCAACTACTTCCTCAATGTTTAAGATGTCGTCAATAAATTTATTGTTGATGATGCGTTCGTGTTGTTTGAGTTTAATATTGCAAAAAACAACAAAACCACGGTTTAATTTTTCGGCATCAATCAAGGCGATATATCCTTTGATAAAGCCCTCTTGTTCTAAGCGTTTTACGCGTTCAAAAACTGGAGTAGAAGATAGATTCACTTGCTGAGCGAGTTCTTTGGTGGTTACATTCGAATTCTCTGATAATAAGTTGAGTAGCTTTAAATCTATTTCGTCTAAGTTATGCATGATTAGCTGTTTTTTAAGTATTGTTATACAAAGGTATACGAAAACTGATAGGATTGATAAAAAGTACAACAGGAATTATAAGTTGAGCGTTAAAAAGAGGTTCTTGTGCGCAAAGGTTTACTATCTTTGACTGTTATGACAGATCAAAGCCAATGCGAAAAATTGTTCCAACACATGGAACAGAAAGTCAAGCTAACTGCGGAAGAGAAAGTGCAGATTGCTTCTTTTTTTAGGGTTAACCCCAGAAACGTTTAGTCGGATTAAAATCAAGAACAGATGAAAAAAAGTGCTTTACTAATTGGTGTAGAAGCTCAAGGGTTTGATACTGCCATACAACCCCTTGAAAAACAGTTGGAAGGAAAAGAAAATACATGGGAAGCACTTGCTGTTACGCATCAGTTAAAAGTACAAGCATTGGATCAACTCATCTCTCCGTGGCATACCGATTTAGACCTAGGTCGCCCCTTAGAAGTTGTGACAGATCTGTCTAAAAGTAGAAGGTTGGGATTTAATGCTTATCAAATAACGCGGGATTCCTTTTTTGAGCTGTTTGAACAGTTGAGAGCGGAACGCCTAATTCCATAAAGAGAAAAGTCGAGCATTCGCTCGACTTTTTACGTATGAGAAAGTAAGGGAATCATGGTCAGGTGATCTTTAAAATAGGTAGTAAGGGTTGGACTGACAAAAAGTGTGAGGTCCTCTTCTTTGTATGGATTATAAGTGTAACCTGTATCTGTAGGCGTATAGCCTAAGACCACGCGGTTGGTTTGCGTGTCAGCTAGGGCGTTAAACGCTTGGTTTAATTGGTTGTCCTTGAGGTAGTACGCTTGGTGGATCAAAAGATCTCCCTCCTCTTGCTGAGCAATTAAAAGCGTTTGCAGTGTTGGAATTAGGTAGACGGATTCTGCAAACCCAAACGCTGGATTGGCATAGCAGTAAAAGTGAGCCAAACCATAGCTACGGGTATCAAAGCGACAGGCTGTACTACCGTTTTTTAGGTAGTGTTGAAAACACTGTAAATCTGTAGTATCAGTTAAATCTAATCGTTGAATGGTATGCGTAGTGGGTTGTTTACGCCAAGCTTTACTTGCCTGATGTTCGGGTACTGCATGGAAACCGAATTTCGGATAAAACTCCAAGACCGTGTCATTGGCAAATAAGAAATACCCATCGAGTTTATCGCTGTAAGCTTCAAAAATATACTCCATTAAAAAACGCGAAAGCCCTTGTTTAGTATGGCTGGGTAAGGTCATCACCGTACCCAATTGCCCCAAAAGTAAACGTTGATCAGGTGTATAGGTTGTAAACAAACTCAAGGTGGTATGTGCAACAAGCTGTTCTTCTTCAAAAAGAGAGAAGAGTATGCAGTTGTCGTCCCAATAGCCCGATTGATAGTAAGACTCAAAGGTAAATTCCCAAAAATCAAAGGTCATGGTATTAAAGGCTTGACGCATCTGCTCATTGGCTTGATATGCGATGTGCAAGGTGTACGTTTTGTTGTGTAGTATCAGCTGTTTTGTTTGCATCATTCATTCTATTACGTTGCAAAGTACTTGTATTCAACTGATAAGTTAGTATTTGGTTTGATATAAATAATGTGCAAAAGGTTATATTTGTATGTAAAACAAAAAAAATGAGGGCAATTCAAGTGCTAGCCTCTTGTAAACTTTTACATCAGGATGATGTAAGCCACCGCGAAGTAGAGGGGCAAATCGTACTATCGTATTGTATAGCGGGTTCCGTAACGGTAGAGATCCATGCAAAGACCTATCAACTGTCCAGAGGAAGTGTACTAACACTTTTGCCTCAGTCTTTCATTGTCGCACAACAAGGCAGTGTGGATCTTGCATTTGTTCATCTTGTTTTTGACTTTCACACCCTGAATGAGCTGATGTTACCGACCAATTACAATTTTTTGAATGTTTTGGTTGAACAGCC
>JASLHL010000088.1 GCA_030152225.1 Flavobacterium sp.
GGTTGTTTTAATATCGAAATAACGCGCTTCTAATTTTCGCTTTACAGGCCCTTCTTCACAAATGCTATAGGTATTGGTTTCAGAAGGCGGTATCCCCTCGATTCCTCCCTGTAGGTCTGCACAGCTATCGGGTACAAAATAGGAGTATTTTGTCGGTCCGATCCATATAGTTTTATTTACGCCATTCTCGTCCTCACAGATTGTGCGTACATAGTACACAAAATACTGTCCTGCTGCTACGTCTTCCAGTAACAAGGTAGGTTCACCTTCTACAATAATCCCCGTTGCATCTACTGCGGGTTCAGGTGCACCTTGAGCTGTAACAAAAACTTCCCATTTATTTTCTCCCCTTTGTGCTTCCCAAGATAATCGAATATTAGACGTATAACGTACCAATTCTGCTTGCGGTTTGAAAGGACTCAAACAGGTAGATACTTTTACACTAACATTGTCAATTGCCGCTGGTGGTTGTTCTCCTAGCGTTCCATTGTTGATCCATTCAAAAACAAGACGGATCACTTCTCCTTGATGGGCTCTTACATCTAAAACGGCTGTTGCTCTTTGCCATTCAGTGGACCCAACATAAAAAGGCTTACCAACCACCACATGATCCTCGGACAATGTGATTGGAGTTGTTCCATCTGGGTTGGTCGTTACGGGTACTTTTACTAGTCTAAAATAGTCTTTCGGATTATTTCTAGAAATTTCTCCCATCGCTTGCCAATCGTATTCGATGGTCAATTCTTCAGCATCCGTTGGAATTAAAATATCGCGATAGGCATGAGAAACAGATGCTTTTGTAATATCATAACGGTGTTGCAATCCAGCATCCGCAGAGATATACAGCGACTGCGTACTTTGATAGCCAATCGCACGACCTACTTCCCATTTGTTTTTGGAAGCAATCGTCGTAGTCCATTTCTTATCTCCCTCAAAATCTTCTAATAAAGGGAGTTCCCCTGGGATTTGTGCTGTTACAAAATCTACAGCATCTAACCAAAAGCCTTGATCCGTGCTACTACAAGCTGAGCGAACCCAAACATAGTATCGGGTATTTGGGCTTAAATTGGGTAAGACAAACGGATTGGAAACACCTGGATGAGTTGGCACAGCATGATCAGCTGGTCTAGTATTTGTTGTAGCTACAAAAATATCATAGTTAGATATACCTGGCGTATTTGTCCAGGCAAGTTGTGCTGTCGTTCGGGTTATATTCGACACGATCACATCACTTGGTCGAAGGCAGTTTCGTACTTTTACCGACAAATTATCAATGGCTGCTGGTGGTTGTTCTCCTCTACTCGTATCATTTTGCCATTCAAACACCAAGCGCATGGGTTGATTGGCAAAATTACTTACAGGTGCATACAAACTGGCACGCGTAAAGGTAGAAGACAAGTAAAAAGCATCGGAATCTAGTTGAATTCCTCCACTTGTAACTGCAGTGATTCTCCTTCTTTCTGTCGGAATATAATTGGTAGGCACCAACCATACTTTGAAGTAATCTTTGTTTTCTTCTCCCTGATTTTTCCAATCAAATTCAACTAATATCTCTTGACTTCCTGCTGGGATTAGGATATCTTTATAGGCATGAGACGTTTGTTTTACATTCAGCGTATACTGATAGTTATCGTCTCCATTAGTTATATACAACGCTTGGTTATTATCCGTATGAGGAGCTGATCCAATGGTCCATTGATTGGTTGTATCATTGCCAAATTCAAACAGGGGTTGCCCTTCAAAATCTTCTTCATAAGGCAAGGGGGTTGTGACCATCGGAGCTCTAAATGCAAGGGGGCCTGTCCAGTCAGAATAGGGTTCCTCTCCTTCTCCATCTGCCTGACACACGGCACGTACATATACTTCATAGTCTGTAGATACCACTAAGTCTGGCATAGTATAGCGCGGTTCTTGAACGCGAACACCATTGGTTGTTGGTAATCCATCTTGTGGCGTACGCACCACAACTTCCCATAGGGTTTCTTCGCCATCGGGAGTCCAGCTTGCTTCATTGGATACAACCGTTAAATCAAGTGGTTTTGGACACAATGGTATATTTTCTACTATCACTTCGCTCACCACCAAAGCCCAGCCATTATTTTGACTAGGTGGTACATGCCAAGCAATTGTCACATCTCCCACAATTCCAACGCCATTCGCATCAACTAAATCCACTACATTTTCTACAAATTGGGTGTTGGAATAGAATGCTGTAGGAACTAAAATCTGGGTAAAATTATTAATTTCCGTTCCATTTTGAGAAAGTACGACCCTAAAATCATTGGGTAGGTTTGCAGATTGTACGCGATAGGTATAGCGCAAACGCTGATTTCCTGTTAATTTAATTGTCGGTGTCATCAACCAATCGTCATTATTTCCTCTAGTTCCATTTGTATTGATCAAAGCAACTTCAATAGAGCGATTTGCTTCTGTATTTTCATCAAAGAAAAAATCAGTACCAAATTTCCACAAGCGAAAATCATTGTTATTATTAACGATGGTCCAACAATCTCTAGTGGGAGACATATTGGTAAAATCTTCCACAAAAGGAAAGTTTGTAATTGCCCCACAAGCGACTGCATCAATTTTGAGGTTACGCACAGCGGCTGGTTTTCTTGCCCCCCCCACAGTACCGTTGGTCCATTCAAAAATGATTTTTACTTCTTGTCCCATCAAGGTACTAACATCCACGGGTCTCATCTCATGGCGTAAGCTCGAATTTTGTACATAGGTTCCGTTGTTTATGTTGATTCCTCCACTATTTGCCATGGTAATGGCTTGACCTGCCACAGGAACATAAGCACTAGGTACAATCCATACCCGCATATAATCTATCGGAATTAACTCTAAGGTTATCCAATTGGTATTGGCATAACCTTCGCTAATCCAGTCAAAACTAACCGTAATTTCTTCCGTATTGGTTGGTAATTGCAACGTTTTATAAACATGTGAAACCGCAGCTTCTTCCTGTGAATAGGTAAAAGATCCTGAAGTATCCCCTACATACAATCCTTGTGCTGCCTCTCCTGCTGGTAAAAAATCAGCTGGAAATCCGGCATGCCATTTGTTTACTGTTGCATTGACAAATGTCCATCCAGAAGCCTGATTGGCAAAGTCGTCATGTAGGATTACATGATCTTCTGATGCATTATTTTCTTCTGCTGTTTGCAATGCCCATTCACTCTCTTTCGCTTGGTGATATAGTCCATACATGGTTGCCGACAAAGTCACGGTTGGCACAGCAAATAGTATAGCTAATGCCCATTTATTTAACCGCTTTAGATGAATCATAAAATACAAAGTTAATTTTAACGAGTCTAAATTAATCTAATTTAAAAAATCGAAAATTGGATTTCGTTGCCTATATCGAAACAAGAGTGAAGCAAAAAAACAAATAACATTATTTTTACTAAGTTTAAATAAATTTAAAATACTACTTTCCTAAATCTACTCACAAAAAAGGAAGTTATGTTAAATCTCATTATTTAACATTTCTGAGTCCTTCTGCGGGCTTACCTCCAACAGAGGGGGTTAATTTTATCGGAGATAAAAACCGAATTACAGCATAATATTTAGTATTTTTAGCGAGATTTTAGATTTTAATTCAAAAGAAATGATCGAAGTTAAACAAGCGATTAGCAGAAAGGAAATGAAGGAGTTTGTTCAGTTTCCTTTTACCCTATACAAAGACAACCCCTACTGGGTTCCATCCATAATTAAAGAAGAAGTAAAGAGTTTTGATCTTTCTAATGACATTTTTAAAACAGTAGATGTCCGTTTTTTTCTTGCCTATAAGAACCAAAAGATTGTGGGGCGTATTGCCTGTTGCATCAACTGGACGGAAGTAAAGGATTTACACAAGCCCAAAGTGCGATTTGGTTGGTTTGACTTTATTGATGATCTAGCGGTTACCCAAGCTTTATTAGCGAAGGTTGAGGAGTTTGGAAAAGAAAACAACATGGAATACATTGAAGGTCCGATGGGTTTTTCCAATATGGACAAAGCGGGTATGCTCACCAAAGGATTTGATCGCTTAGCTACGATGATTGGGTTGTACAACTATGAATACTATCCACAGCACCTCACGAGTCTTGGTTTTAAACCCGAAGCAGAATGGTTGGAATACAGCTTGGACATCTCTAGTTTTGACGAAGAAAAGATCACCAAGATGTCAGCCTTAGTTCAACAGCGCTACCACGTGAAGCCGCTAGAATTTAAAACAACGAAGGAATTAATGCCTTATGTTGATGAGATGTTCGCCCTATTAAACAAAACCTATGCCGATTTACAGAGTTTTGTTCCGATTGAGCCCTTTCAGATTGAACACTATAAGAAGAAATACTTGCAATTCATTCACCCCGATTTTATTTCGTGTGTCATGGACGAAAACCACAAGATGATTGCCTTTGCGATTACCATGCCTTCTTTTTCAAAAGCATTCCAGAAAACGAAAGGAAAGCTATTTCCCTTTGGATTTATTCACTTGTTGCAAGCCATGAAGCACAACAACCGAGCAGAATATTACTTAATTGGCATCGATCCAGAATATAGAAATAAAGGCGTAACAGCTCTTATTTTTGAAGAGATATACGCTTGTTTTGTCAAGCATAAAATCAAGCATGTGGAAACCAATCCCCTACTGGTTGAAAATCTAAAAATTCAGCAATTGTGGAAACATTTAAACCCAGAAATTCACAAAGAGCGAAAAACATATCGAAAAGATATTTAGCCTGAATCATTTTGGCGGTAAGCCTATAAAGAACAAGCGTTTC
>JASLHL010000188.1 GCA_030152225.1 Flavobacterium sp.
CCAAATATTTACGCGTATTTGCCGAAGCGAATAACCTGACAAATCAACCGTTGCGCTACTATCAAGGCGTGAGTAATCGCGTAAAACAAATGGAATACTACCAGCCAAAGTTTACGTTGGGAATTAAATTTGATTTATAATATAAACCATATACCAAAAAATTACAGCGAATAGTTTTATTGGCTGTAATTTTTTATTTACAACCTATGAAGAAAATACTTTACACTTTATTTTTACTTAGTTTTACGGGACTAACCCAAGCGCAAACCCCTTTTGAATACGAAAAAAGCACGGGGTATTCAGGACAAAATATTCCCAGTTTAAACCATCAAGAGGATAGTTTTAATTTCTTAGTTTTAGGAGATTTTGGTCGTGTAGGCGATTACTATCAAAAAGAGGTGGCTCGTGAATTGGGGAATGCCATGGTGGTACTCGACGGAGAATTTGTCGTTTCAGTAGGCGATAATTTCTATCCTAATGGGGTGGCGAGTACGCAGGATTATCATTGGATTTCGTCTTTTGAACAGGTATATACCAATCCTTCGTTATATGCCGATTGGTATGTCGCTTTAGGCAATCACGATTACTTGGGCAATGTGCAATCCCAAATAGATTATACGCAAGTGAGCAGACGCTGGAATATGCCTGATCGCTACTACAGCAAAACGTTTAAATTAGAAAATGGAAAAAAACTCTTGTTGGTGGTGATGGATACTAATCCGTTTATTGACAATTACCGCAAGAGTGCAAAATATGGCGATTTGGTTGAGCAAGATACAGCCAAACAAATGCAGTGGTTAGAAGAAACGCTAGGACAGGCCGATCCAGACATTCAGTGGAAAGTGGTCGTAGGACACCATCCGATGTACAGTGGAGGCAAGCGAAAAGTAAATAAAGATACCCAGGGATTTGAACAAAAATTTGCTGATTTCTTTGATCGTCACCGTGTAGATGCTTATATCTGTGGACATGAACATGATTTGCAAATCATTAAACCAAAAGAGCGCTATACCACCCAATTTTTATCAGGAGCGGCAAGTGAAGTTCGCCCTTCTGGAACTATGGAGCACACGCTTTTTGCAGCAGCTGAACCTGGATTCATGACCTTTTCTATTGTGGATAAGGAACTAACTGTTCAGGTTGTAAAAGCCACAAGCGAAAGTGCAGAAGTGATTTATACTCATACCCTAAAAAAGACTAAGTAATGAAAGCAAAATCAATCTATTTTATACTGAGTTTGACTTTACTCACCGCTTGTAAGGACAAACTAGCCCCTGTTTCACCCGATGCTATTCAACCCCTAGTAGTAACCGAACAAACCGTTTTTGATACGGATGATCCCGCTATTTGGATTGATAAAAACGATCCCAGCAAGAGCTTGATTATTGGAACGGATAAGGAAAAAGGTGGTGGACTTTATGCTTATGATTTACAAGGAAAAATCGTAGCTTCTTATCCTGATATGGCCCGTCCAAATAATGTGGATATTGCCTATGATTTTCCCTATCAAAATGATACCATAGCCGTTGCTGTAGTAACCGAACGCAAGGCCAATGCGATTCGTTTTTTTAAACTACCAGAATTAACGCCCATTGACAATGGAGGATTAAAAGTATTTGAAGGGGAAACAGCAGAAGGCTTTAATGAACCTATGGGAATTTCCCTTTATACAAAAAAAGAAGAAGAAACGCCTGTGTTTTACGCTATTGTTGGACGTAAAAATGGTCCTGAACAAGACTACCTATGGCAATACGAATATGCAGTCAATGCTAACGGAAAACTAGCATTGACGCTAGCACGTAAATTTGGTGCGTATAGTGGAAAGAAAGAAATTGAAGCCATAGCAGTAGACCAAGAATTGGGCTATGTGTATTATTCTGATGAAACCGCTGGGGTGCGTAAGTATTATGCAGATCCAGCAAAGGGGAACGACGAACTAGCTTTCTTCGCACAAGCCGATGCCAAACGCGATCACGAGGGAATTGCCATCTACAAAAAGGATGCAACAACGGGATATATCGTGGTATCCAACCAACAGGACAATTCCATCCTGATTTATCCAAGAGAAGGCAAACCGACAAATCCGAATCAGCATCAACTAATTACTACCATTCCCGTAGCAGCAGTTGAATGCGATGGCTTGGAAATTACCGCTCTGCCACTCGATCCCAAATTTCCAAAAGGCATGTTAGTGATGATGAGTAACGGAAAGGTGTTTCATTATTACGATTGGAACATCATCCAAACTCACATTGATAAGGCTCAGAAATAAAAAAACAACAGCATAAAAAAAGACATCCCTCGGGATGTCTTTTTTTTTGAAATATAAATTTACGTAAGAAAGGTTCAAAAATTATTCTGATTTGCTTTTCTTCTTTTGTTGGGAATAGTATAGGGTAATCGGCAAAGTAATAAATAGCACGACCATCATATCATACCCCATGGTAATAATCCCATAGTTCTTTAAGAGAAGCACACAAATCATGGCTAGAAATGATGCAGCTAGAAAGTGTAATTTTTTCATAGTAAAAAGAGTTTGATCAAAGCGAAGATAGGTATATTCGGTTAAAAACCAAAATTAATGTTAAAGAATGGAGGTGGGAAATGGGAAATGGGAGATGGGAGATGGGAGATGGGAAACCGAAACGCAGTGTAGGTTCATCGAACACTAAAACAAATATAAACTAGGTGAGATAAAAGGGAGATGGTAAATGGTGAATAGCGAGTGGTGAGTGGTACACAAAAAACAAAAAACAAAAGCCAAAAGCCAAAAGCCGAATAACAAAAACCGAAAGTCGAACAACAAAATTCATCAAATACCAAACAAAATATAAACTAGATGAGGTAAAGCGAGTAACTAAGCAATCACACCAATGTTCAAAGACTTTTCTTCGGGTCTTGTTCGGGTTTTGTTCGAGTCTTGTTCGAGTCTTGTTCGGTAAAACAGCCCTCAGCCCAAGTAAACTCGAAGATGACTCGAACAACTACCGAAGAAAGCCAAAAGAAGTATAGGTTAATGTATTGTAAATCTGATGATTGTTTTTTTTGAATGATAATAAATAGTCCCAATAGGGGTAAAGTATACCCACGACCAGTAAAAAAGGATCAGGGGATTTGTTTTTATTAAAAGAAAGTTTTTAATCCTAAGAGCAAAGGATATCAGCTTCCTTTTTGTATCTTTAGAAGATATCAAAAAGAAAACAAGTTATGAATTATACAGAAAAAATGTTACCGCCAACGGCATTAAAAGATAAAGTAGTGATCGTTACTGGAGGGGGAAGTGGATTAGGTAGATCGATGTCGGCTTACTTTATGGAGATTGGCGCAAAGGTTGTAATTACCTCTCGTGATATGGAGAAGCTACAACAAACAGCCCAAGAATTAGAAGCACAAACAGGAGGTTTGTGTTTTCCAGTGAGTTGTGATGTTCGTCATTATGATCAAGTAGAGCAAATGCTACAAGCAGTATTGGAAAAATGGGGAAGAGTAGATGTATTGCTCAATAATGCGGCAGGTAACTTTATTTCACCAACAGAACGCTTGTCGTCCAATGCATTTGATACCATTGTTGATATTGTGCTAAAAGGAACGAAAAACTGTACGTTGGTCGTGGGTAAACACTGGATTGAACAAAAACAACGCAATACGGTTGTACTAAATATAACAACGACTTATGCGTGGACGGGATCAGCTTATGTGGTACCTTCTGCAGTGGCAAAAGCAGGTGTTTTAGCCATGACGCGAAGTTTAGCCGTAGAATGGGCCAAGTACGGCATGCGCTTTAATGCCATTGCACCAGGTCCATTCCCAACAAAAGGAGCATGGGATCGCTTATTGCCAGGGGATTTAAAAGAGAAATTCGACCTAGCGAAAAAAATTCCATTGCGCAGAGTCGGTGAGCATCAGGAGTTAGCAAACTTAGCCGCCTATTTGATTTCCGATTTCTCGAGCTACATCAACGGAGAGGTAATCACAATTGATGGTGGAGAATGGCTACAAGGTGCAGGAGAGTTTAATATGCTCGATCAAGTTCCCGAAGAAATGTGGGATAGGTTAGAAGCAAATATTCGCAAGAAATAAAGCAAAATAAATAAAGGGTATTCTTTTGGATGATAAGAGATTACCCTTTTTTTATGGGAAGGTTACCGATTGAGAATGTTAATAAAATAGATTTTATATACAGATAATTAATTGTATTTTTACCACTCAAAATTTATTTGATATAAGAAAATGGGGAAAATTATAGCTGTTGCCAATCAGAAGGGTGGAGTAGGTAAAACTACGACTTCTGTGAATTTAGCTGCTTCTTTAGGAGCACTTGAAAAAAAGGTATTGTTAATCGATGCCGATCCTCAAGCGAATGCTACTTCAGGATTAGGAGTGGATGTAGAAGCTGTTGAATTAGGTACTTATGAAGTGCTAGAACACAGTTGTACACCAGCAGAAGCCGTTGTAGATTGTACAGCTCCCAATGTGTATTTAATTCCTGCACATATCGATTTAGTTGCGATTGAAATCGAATTAGTTGATAAGAAAAACAGAGAGTATATGCTCAAAGAAGCACTGCAATCGATCAAAAATCAATACGACTATATCATCATTGACTGTGCACCGTCTTTGGGATTATTGACACTAAATGCACTTACTGCGGCAGATTCTGTTATTATTCCAATTCAATGCGAGTATTTCGCTTTGGAAGGACTAGGGAAGTTATTGAATACCATCAAAAGTGTACAGCGCATTCACAACCCTAAATTGGATATTGAAGGCTTGTTGTTGACGATGTATGATTCCCGTCTTCGCTTGTCCAATCAAGTGGTAGAAGAAGTACAAAAACACTTTAATGATATGGTTTTTGATACCATTATCCAACGCAATGTGAAATTAAGTGAGGCACCTAGTTTTGGTGAAAGTATCATAAATTACGATGCAACCAGTAAAGGTGCTACAAATTATATTAATTTAGCGGAGGAAATAGTAAAAAAGAATCACTAAAAATAGGAGAGGAAAGATAAACTATGGCAAAAGCAATCAAAAAACAAGCTTTAGGAAGAGGATTGTCAGCGTTGTTAAAGGACCCCGATAATGATATCAAGTCCATTGACGATACAAATGCTGATAAAGTTGTGGGGAATATCATTGAATTGGATGTAGAAGCAATTGAAATAAATCCTTTTCAGCCTCGTACAAATTTTAATGAAGAGTCTTTGCAAGAGTTGGCAAGTAGTATTCGCGAACTCGGCGTGATTCAACCTATTACGGTTCGAAAAATTGACTTTAATAAATATCAGTTAATTTCAGGGGAAAGAAGGTTAAGAGCTTCTAAAATAGCTGGCTTATCCACGATTCCTGCTTATATTCGCATCGCAAACGACAATGATTCCCTTGTCATGGCTTTGGTTGAAAATATTCAACGCCACGATTTGGATCCCATTGAGATTGCCATGTCCTATCAGCGTTTGATGGAGGAAATTAGCTTGACACAAGAACAAGTGAGCGATCGCGTAGGTAAAAAGCGTTCAACAATCGCCAATTACTTGCGTTTATTGCGATTAGATCCCATTATTCAAACGGGAATCCGAGATGGTTTTATTACCATGGGGCACGGTAGAGCGATTATTAACATCGACGATTTAGACGTACAAACGGATATCTATCACAAGATTATCTTGGAAAATTTATCCGTGCGCGATACAGAAGCTTTGGTGAAAAAATATCAAGAAGGGGATAAAGCAGCGGGACAGGTAAAAGCCCAACCCAAAGCCCAACCTGCAGTACCAGAAACGTATAGGCAATCTTTTGGAAAGTTTTTTGGCGCTAAAGTTGATATTAAAGCCAACCACAATGGAAAAGGAAAAATCACCATTCCCTTTTACTCAGAAGAAGATTTAGATCGTATTATCAAACTTTTAGAAAAGTAGTGAGAAGTAAAGTTATATGGATAATTATTTTCAGTACCTTTTTTCATCTAGCAGGTTTTGCTCAAGAAGAAGACGTACTTGAAAAGGATAGTAAAAAAGAAAAGAGAACCAAAGAGGTTGTTTACAAACCGATTGATCCTGTTGCACCTTCTCGTGCAGCATTCTATACTACAATTGTTCCTGGTTTGGGACAGATTTACAACCGAAAGTATTGGAAAGTACCGCTAGTGTATGCTGGAATTGGTATTCCTGTTTACTTTTGGGCGGATAATCAACGCAATTATGATCGTTATCGAAACGAGTATAAAAACCGCTTGCAAGGTAAAATAGACCAAACGGACGAAACACTAGCAGGACTAGATGAAGAACGCTTGTTAGATGGTCAAAATTTTTACCGCAAGAATAGGGACCTATCCGTGGTTATCGCCATCGGGTTTTATGTCTTAAGTATTGTAGACGCCAATGTTGATGCGCACTTAATGCAGTTTAATGTCAATGAAAACTTGACGATTAAACCCGTTATTGAGTTCGATCAAAAGAGTTTAACGCAACAACAACAATATCAATACGCGATTAACGTACAGTATCGCTTTTAATTCAAACGTAATTTATGAAAATAGCATTGCTAGGCTATGGCAAAATGGGTAAAATCATTGAGCGCATCGCTGTAGAAAGAGGACATGCCATCGTTTATACCAAACAGCGCAATCAAACAACAGGAAGCTTAACAGAAGCTGAGGTTGCGATTGATTTTAGCGTGCCTTCCATTGCCGTTGACAACATCAAAGAAGCGTTGGCTGCGGGAATTCCTGTAGTAAGTGGTACAACGGGGTGGTTGGAGCAATATAGCGAGGTTGTGGACTTTTGCCAAGCACAAAACAGCGCTTTTCTCTACGGGTCAAACTTTAGTTTAGGCGTTAATATTTTCTTTGAATTAAACGAGTACCTTGCCAAAATGATGCGCAATTTAGAGCAGTATCAGGTGGAGATGCAAGAGGTACACCACACACAAAAATTAGATGCGCCTAGTGGAACAGCCATTACCTTAGCCGAGGGGATTATAGCCCATTCAAACTATGAAGGTT
>JASLHL010000232.1 GCA_030152225.1 Flavobacterium sp.
CAATTTCTCAAGGCGATGGAAAATACTCAAAACCCCATAGAGATGGTTTCAAGTTGGTTGTATCGCGTGGCAAAAAACACCATCATCAACAAGGCTAAAAAGAAAAAAGAGGACTATCTACCCTCCTATTGGTATGATGAAGATGGCTTTTTAATTGAGGCATACGCATTGCTTCCGAAAGACAGCGAGTTGGACAATCCTGAACAAAGTTATATTTGGGCGATGGTTTGGGAAGAATTGAGCGAAGTGCTGTTGGAATTGCCTATCGAACAACGAAACGTTTTTGAATGGACGGAATTTGAAGGTATTTCCATCAAAGAAATTGCACAAAAAACAGGCATTCCCGCCAACACCTTACTCTCGAGGAAACACTATGCCGTAAAACACCTCCGCAATAGGCTGAGAGACCTATATGATGAAGTCATCTTAAACAAATAAAACCATGATCTATGTATTTAAAACAGCTATAACAACAGAGAAAACAGTCAAGCAACTCACAGCTGAACTAAATCTACTATTGCCGCAAGCCAAATGGAATTTTGACTTGGACGACTGTGACAACATCTTCCGTGTAGAAACATCAAGAGCAGATACAAAAGACCTGATCCTTGCTTTCATGAAAGAAAAAAACTTCTTTTGCGAGGAATTAAGGGATTAAATAGAGGAACAATCAACACCTATTAAATCGTCAAAACAAGAGCGTCTGTAAGCGAAATTCGCTTACAGACGCGGGTATTTAATCTAATTGTCTAGACTGTTTTCTTATGGGATACTGCTTTTATTTTTTGATGTTACTTGATCTTTTTCTTACACCAATACCCACCAAAAATAAAAAAAGGCAAAACAACTTCAAGTCCAGCTAAACTGTAAAAAACAACTTTAAATCCTTCTACAACAGAGATAGTAAAATTTGTTTTGGCTAACCCATGCTCAGCAAAATTTTCAATAAAGGTGTAAATAGAGAACAAATAAAGCACCAAAAGATGGGCAAATAAATAGTGAATAATTCCCAGCAAAAAAGGTTCTTTTATTCGATTAAAAAGAAAAAAACCACTTATAAATGTACTAAGTAACGGAATACAATACATGGGATTGGCTAGCGTATGGGGTAGCTCAACCTGATAAAAAAAATACAAGAAGATAAATATCGCTATCCAGGTATAAAAGGTTGAATAAGATGCATATTTAAGAGATTGCTTGTAGCCCATAGTAGTCTAATGATTTCACTTTACAAGGTCATACAATAATACAAAAAAAGGCTGATCCAACACTATTCGTTTATTTTTCAGCACACTTCTTTCTTTTCTATTCATTGAACGATTTCCTTAAACAAAGCGATTCACGTGATTTTTCTGCGCTTGTTAAAACTGTAATACACGATCCCTGTACTAATCAACATCAATAGCGCTGCGACTAAAAAAGGAGCACCTGCAAACGAAAAAGGTGCCTGTTCATGGGTGAAGTAGTAGAATAAATTTGTCATCACTGGCGGACCAATAATCGAAGTCACGCTGACTAAGCTCGTTAATGCCCCTTGTAATTCGCCTTGTTGGTCGGCAGGTATCCCTTTACTGATCAAGGATTGTAGTGAAGGACCACAAATTCCACCTAAAGAATAGGGCAGTAAAAAAACGAACATCATCCAACCCTGATGGGCAAAAGCAAATAATAAAAGTCCTACGGCATAAAATAATAAGCCCAAATAAATGCTTTTTTGCTCGCCTAATTTAGGAGCACTCCACCGAATCAATACCCCTTGCACCAATCCAATGCAAAGCCCTAATAACCCTAAAGAGAGTCCTACTAGCCTTTCGGTCCAATTAAATCGGTACATGGTAAAGAAATGCCAATTACTTTGAACGGCATGCAGTCCGATATAAACGAATACTAGGGCGAAAACTAACGTAGAAATAGTAGGGTGTTGAGCTAAAAATCGCAGCGAACCGATTGGATTTGCGCGTTTCCAATCAAACGACCTTCTTTTACTTTGAGCTAAACTCTCAGGCAGCATAAAATATCCATAGAGGAAACTCAACAAACACAAGACTGCGGCGACATAAAAAGGCACTCTCGATCCATAATGTCCTAGTAATCCGCCCAAAACGGGACCTATAATAAACCCTAAGCCAAAGGCAGCGCCAATGAGTCCAAAATTCTTTGTTCTGTTTTCATCTGTAGAAACATCAGCAATATAAGCACTTGCTGTGGAAATGCTAGCGCCAGTTAGTCCTGCAATGATGCGACCTACAAACAACCAGGTAATCGCAGGCGCAAGTGCTAATAGGATATAATCGATCGAAAAACCAAAAAGAGAAAGCAATAAAATAGGACGTCTCCCATATTTATCGCTGAGATTACCCACAATCGGAGAAAATACAAATTGAGTAAAGGCATAGGCAAAACCCAACCAACCGCCATAGATTGCTGCTTCACTACTATCACTTTGAATAAGTTCACTAATCAGTTTCGGAACAACGGGTAGTATGATTCCCCATCCTGTTATATCGAGCAATAGCGTAATAAATATAAACCCTACTGCTGCTTTTTTATCTGTTTTTTTCATGGGATAAAAGTAGGCAGCAAGGCTCGACTAGTTGTTGACGATTTACGGGGTTTTAGGTACTATTTCTAAACCAAAGAAAACTGAGTTGAGGCAGGAATACAGCTTGTGCTACTCCTCTGCTCTATATGATTTGGGCGATTGGCCTGTATTGCGTTTAAAATAGCGGCAAAACACGCTTGTATCAGAGAATGCCAACTCACAGCTTATTTCTTTTACGGATAAGTTGGTCGATTTAAGTAACGTTTTCGCATGCAAGACAAGCACATGGTCTATCCATTGTAAGGTAGATTTTCCCGTATTTTGTTTCAAAAAAGACGAAAGATACTGCGTACTTACATGGAGTTGATCGGCATAAAACTGTACATTTCGCTGCTTGTGGGCATGGCTGGAAACCAACGAGTAAAAGGAATCAATAAGTTCATGTGTCCGATTTTTTGTTTGGCTTTTAGCAACGGGCATCTCCTGATATTTTTCAGCAATCAAATGAATCAACGCCATGACCAAGTGTTTGAGCACTTCAACTTTATTCGGGCTTTGTTTGTTGTTGTAGCTTTGTTCAATAAGGTGGAGGAGTTCTTTTTGCAAAAGCAGTTCTTCCTGTTCCAATCGAATAATCGGTTGCCAGCGAAGCTGATCATTCATTACAAATTTCCTTAAAATTGGAAAGGTCGAAATAAAATCCAACGAAAGACCAATGGTCACGATTTCGGCATCTTCACTTAGGGCTTGTGTTTCTATCATCACTTGTGGCGGTACAAGAGCGATATCACCCGCTTGTACTTCATATTCAGTAAAGTGAATTCTCGTTTTCATGCTCCCTTTTACAACGACACCGACCAACAGACCTTCAAATAAGCGGCTGTGCTTCTTGTAATTTTGATTGGCCATATTGTGTTGATGAAAAACAACAATACCTGCTGTTTTCCTTGTTGTATCAAGGTCATAAAGACCATAAACATTATCCAGTGTTATAAATAAAGCCATAGTATCCCTTTTTTAACTGCAAGTAAGAAGAAGTCTTCCTTTAGTGTTCATCTTTATATACTAAGTTAAACTTTTTTGTTCTTTAGGCTTTTAAATCGGCTTTTTTCAATGCATATTTTTGCTATTCTTCCTCCTCTTCTTCGATTACGCGAATAGGTAAATTGGGATTAACTACCGACTTACACCATCTTGCTTTGACGGTCACTTTTGTAGGTCGGCTGCGGTAGACATGATGAGAGAAAGGCCCATTAAGACCATCATCTATACTCTTAGCTGAAAAGTAAACCACATAATCCCCTTCTGGCAAATCATCTGTATCGGGTTCAAAAAATAAATAATTACTATGTCCCGAAATTCGCGTGCTATACTGCCAAGTTCCTACTCCAGGATCGTAATATTCTGTAATTTTACTATCACCAGAAGTATATATTCTCGTCGTTATATCAAACCCATTTTCATCCTCAAAGCGAAACGAATCGCGATCTACAGTAGAATCGTCATCGCGTCCAATAGGGTCTTCTACGGTTCCCCTATAAAATCGATCTCCACGCATTGGACCATCTATTAAAATATAGCTTTCTTTATCATCACTATCCGTCAAACACAAAAGCATTTCTTTATCTGTTGTTTCCGGTGCATAAGGTAAATCTACCTTTACGTTTTTAATAATTTGAGTTTGAGTGGCTCCTCCTGTTCCAGCAGCAAATCCTACGTGAAAGACATCGGGAATCTTAGTCTCAAACGTATATAAATTGCCATTTTCATCACGGGTTTTAAAGGAGTTAGGGTATATAAAATCGCGAAGAGGGTATTTGTAGAAATTTCGTCTATCATACATGATTAGAGATATCTTCATGCCCCCATTTCCATTATCAATGGGAATCAGCGTTGTCACTACGCGATTAAAGTTATATATATCATCATAATAGATTCCCGTTCTCAATTCGCTTATTCCAACTGATTGGCTGTAAGAATCTGTAGCATAATCTCCTGTATCATAGTCGAGTTGAGCACTGGCAACATCATTCGATCCCATACTAGAATAGGCCACTTGTTCAGTAAATACCACAGGATATCCTTTATAGCGATCATTTTTGTATGGTCCTCCTCTTAGCGTAATATGATCTTTCTCCCTGATAAAATCAATGCCTGAGATTCCTTCTCGGCGCTCCCCCGAATTGGTTCCCCTTAATTTATAACTTCCGAAAACATCCAATCCAAATCCTAAATACGCTCCATTTAATCCTGGTTGATTTCCAGCGACTGAATTTTTATTGGCGTAACCCAAACTCGCACCTGGGGCACCAATCTCAAAATTTTTAGTTCCATCAAACAAAAACATGCTGATTCCATCTCCATATTTATTGTCGTATTCTTTTCCGTCTGCCATGGCGTATTCAAACTCCACAATTAATCCATAATTGGCTGGAAATTCAACATCCTTGAGGTAAAATCCACTGAAGGAAAATTCATCTTTATCCTGTGTTAATACAATTCCTTGTGAGGTATAACGATCACTACCCGTAGGGGCAACATCTGAGATATACTCGCCGATTTCACTGGGAGCAGTCGTACCAGTCAAGGGTAAATAGTAAGGAAAAGGTCTATCTTGGCTTTGCGCCATGGCTATGGTGGTACACAAAAGAGCCATACCAAGACTAAGCGTATATTGTATTGTATTTTTTATCATAATTAACACGATTCGTTTAGACTAATCTACTGTTGCCTGCAACAATTTCAACTAGGTAAAATAACCTGCCTTATTGGATAAGGCAGGTTCACTGTATTAGTCTTCTCTAAGTTTCATCACTACATTAAAATAACTACGGGCGGTCACTTGAGCATAGCGCTGCACTTTATAGGTTAAGACTCCCGATTCATTAATACTCACGTCTTCAAATACATCATCATCGTAATACACAATGAAATAATCCAATTCATCAGCGTCATAAATATCTAAAGAGGCAGAAGATCTGGAGCTAATGGCATTTGTAAATTGATTTTTGTAAATCATATACACATTTTCTTCTCCTCTACTTCCTGGTATGATATCTACAACAAAAGAAGGGGAATAAAAGAAAGACGCTCCACCGCCGCCTTTGGCTGGCTTGAATGCAGCACCACCACTTCCATCAGACGTCAGTACATAGCCTTCGGGTGTGTTCACTTCCTCCTCATCTACAGAACTAATCTTATCTGACGTCACTGACTCATTTTGTATGTGTTCGTTTCCAACTGCATTATCTGCTAATTCGGCTGAATCTACAGCACCGTAATCTAAATGGTTGCCCTTAATAGACCCGGAGTTAATATCCAAGGTTACCTCTTCTAAAACAGCATCACGTCCATTCGTTACTTTGATTACGTCACTCCCTTTTAATTCTTTTTTGGTGATACTTTGTCCTGTTGGGGCTTTAAAGGCAACATTTCCATTTGACTCCACCGTTAATACATGGCCTCTTTGTGCATTACCAGCAGAAATTTTCTCCGTGGTAACCGCACCATCTGCTAATTTACCTGTTTGAATCGTTCCATTTTCAAGCTTCCCTCCTGTAATGGTATTATTGGCAATCTTAATATTGGTTACAGCTAAATTATTGATCTTATTTGTGGTCACTGCTCCATCTTTGATCTTCACGTCCGTGACAGACTCCGCTTGTAGTTTACTTGCGGTAATCGTATTCTCTTTCAATTTAGAACCCGAAAGGGATGCGTTTTGAACTTTATCATTGTTAATGGCGTCATTTTCAATTTTTTCTCTTGTAACGGCACCCGCTATGATCTTGTCTGTAGTCACTGCGTTATCATCTAGTTGGGCTGTTTTAATTCCGTTGTCTTTCACTGTGACTGATACATCTTGCAAAACAGCACCAATTCCATTAGTCACAGCAATCGAAGCAGATCCACTTAAATCGCCTGAAGAACTCGTTACTGGACTAAAGACCACCCCTCCACTTCCATCGGCTGTTAAGGCCAAACCAGGTGCCGCATTTGTACTTCCGACTTTCGAACTAATTTTACTAGTTGTCACATTCTTGTCTGCAATCTTAGCTGTAATTACGGAATTTGTTGCCAATTGAGCTGATCCTACGCCTCCATTGCTAATGGCTACGGTTGCATCTTGTAATAACGCTTGATTGGCTCCAGTACCGGATACCGTAATGCCCGTTCCACCTTGTAAGGCTTTACCATTGGCTACAACTGCATCATTTACATTTTGGAAGGAAGCTCCTCCTTGTCCATCAGTAGTTAATACTAACCCGCTTTCTTTGTTTGAAGTGCCTATTTTGGCTTCCGTGATATTTCGATCCATTAGGTGTTTAGTCTTAACACCATTTTCGGCAATGTTGATCGTCACATCTTGCAGGGTTGCTTTATTTGTTGGAATATGTAGTGAACCATCTGTAGAAGTTAAGGATTTTCCTGCCGTAGTTGCCAAAACGCCTAACGATTGAAATTGTGTGTTCCCTTGTCCATCGGATGTTAAAATACTTCCATTGGGTGTATTCGTTTCTGCTACAACAGAACTTATTTTATCTGCTGTTACAGCCAGTGCTTTAAGGTGTTTGTTATCAATTCCCGATGAAGCTACTGCAATTGTTGCCTCTTGAAGTAACGCTTTATTATCTGCTGTCACGACTATAGATTCATCCGCTACTAAATCAACTCCTTGCCCATCAAATACTGTATTACTCAATAACTTATACGATACCGTTCCATCCCCTTGAGCCGTCAATACCGCATTGGCTACTGCTTGACCAGCATTCATTTTTTCAACAGTTACTGCTGCATTTTGAAGCTTATCCGTTCCTACTCCTCCTTCTTTAATATCAATTGTTGTAGGCGCTAAAACGGCATTTAATCCATCCGTATCACCCGTAAACGCAAGGCCGCTACCTAAGGTTAAATCTTCTCCCCCTGCTTGTACCGCACTTTTTAGGACATAATCAAACCCTCCAGTACCATCTGTAACAAGAATATAATCACGTGCTATTGTCGCACTGTTTAACTTGTCTTTGGTAATACTGTTATTGGCAATACTCAAGTTCACGTCTTTTAATAGGGTTCTCTCCCCATCACCGGACATTTGAATGATGTTATCTGTGGTTAAATTACCTGCTGTTAAATCGACAATTTCACCCAATTCTCCCCAAACAACTGTTCCATTTTCACCACTTAACAGCACACTTTGTGCACTAATTCCTTCAGAAGAAAGTTTATTTGCGGTAATCACTTGTTCACCTAGTTGGGTATTTGTTACGGCTCCATCTGCTAATTTTGCTGTGGTAATTCCTTTATTCTTTACACCTAAGGTAACATGGGATAGCACTTTTCCAATTCCATCTTCTGTGACAGTAAGGGCTTCATCCGTTGTAATATTTCCTTTATTGGCTAGTTGTCCCGCAGATAAAGGTTCAAAAGAAACAGACACCCCATTAGCACCTACCGTTGCTACCGCTCCAGCAGGTGCATTGTTAGCGTTTAACTTAGTTGCTTGAATGGAACTGTCTTTGATACCCAATTCAACATCAGCTAATACTTTACCTACCCCATTTTCAGAAACCGTAATCGTACCATCTGTTGTAATATCTCCTTTTTCAGTGAATAGCTCTGTTGATAGTACTTGATAAGCCACTTGTCCTGTGGCATTAGCCACCGCAATTCTATTGTCTGCGCCTGTACCTGCATTTAATTTAGCTGCTTCAATTGTATGATCAACCAAGTGATTATTTGCAATTGTGGCTGCGCCAATATGTTTACCTTGTACTCCTCCATTGTTGATTTTAACGATGGCTTTGGTCTCTTCATTGCCGAATAGCACATTTTCACCGCCTTCGACAATTAATCCCTCAGCGCCAAGTAAATCACCTTGCATGGCTGATTTAACTGCTTCTTCAGCAGTCGAAAATACAGCATTACCAGATCCATCAGCCGTTAACACTGCTCCTTTATCAATACCAACTGCGTTTATTTTTTCTACAGTAACGGCTTGGTTCTGAATGTGAGTGGTTTCAATCCCATTTTCATTCACCTGTAAACTAAAAGGCTGTAATACTGCTTTTGATGCATCACCAATAATAGCCAACGAAGTATCCACCGTTAGTGCTTTTCCATTTACAACGGCAGCCATCGGTTGGTAGACAATGCTTCCATCAGCCTGAGCTACAGGAACATGATTCGCTTTATTTTCTCCAGCATATAATTTATCAGCAGTAACTGCTAAGTTTTTAATCTTAGTAGTTGTTACACCTTGATCTCTTAATGCAATTCCCATTTCAGTTAAGGCGGCAGTTTCACCACCAGTGACTGCGATAGCACTATCTCCTTCTACTTTTTTTCCCTGTGCTGCTACAGTGGTATAAATATCATTTTGAACGGTTGATTCATTCAGGATTTCGGTGATATTTTCAATCACACTACCTGCTACATCAATAGTAGCAAGGGGAGTATCCGTAGCTTGATCATAAAAGACAAACGTACCTGCATCCGTTGTATCAATGCGCAAGGTATTGGCATCAAAGGTTACGCCAGTCCCAATGATTTCTCCAGTGTTGTTGATATCATTTTCATTAAAATAGGTAAATGTACCGTTATGGTTATTTTGTACAAGGGTTACTTTTTCCTGTGTTTGAACAGTCTCTTCAATAATTTCATGCGTGGCATCCACCCATTCCGCCTTGCCTAAATCATTGGTAATCAATAGTTGTTTTGGGTTTCCTCCTTTCATTTGAACAGGAGACACGGCTTCCTCTGCAATGCTCAATTCTACGGCAGTGAAAACGGCATCTGCCACATTTGCATTGCCATTGACTAGGATTCCATTTCCAGATAATGGCGCTTTAGCAATCTCCAACTGTTCTAAAGCTTCTATTTTTTGGTTAATTTGCGTAATCGCTTCTTCCACATTAGTATACCCCACGACCGAATTATCCTCAAAAATAATAGCTTTTGCACGGGTATTTACTGTAGCTAAAGCTATATCACTTGCTTTGTCCTTGAAAACGAAAATCCCTGCTTCAGAGGTGTCAATACTCAGCGTATTGGCATTGAACTTTACTCCTGTTGCATTGGGTTTTAATGCACCATTGGCTTCTATTTGATCTTCGTTATAGTAGGTAAATGTTCCGTCTTGGTGATCAAGGAGTTGTGTTGATTTTTCATTTGCACTAACGATCATTTGTAAAATAGGATCATTTGAATTCATCCATTTTACAGCGCTTGTACCATCTGTTCCCAAGATTTGACTTGGAGCATCCCCACTTATTTTGGCCGCCGTGACAGCTCCATTCTTTAATTTGTCTGTAGTAACAGCATTAGCGGCTAATTTAGCGGCTGTAATTCCTCCATTTTTAACATCTAGGGTTACATCAGCTAAGGCAGCATGCTCACCTCCTGTCACAGCAATAGCAGCTTCTCCAACGATAGCTTTTCCATTATTGCCAATAACTTGCCCAAGTGTTTTAAATTCAGCGCCACCTTCTCCATCAGAAGTTAAAACAAAACCGGCAGCTTTATTGCTTCCTATTTTGTCTTCTGTTACGGCTTTCGCCTCTATTTTTTCATTGGTAATTCCTCCATCAGCCACGCTAATATCCATCGCTTGTAAAACAGCTTTATTCCCTTGAGGTACAGCTATAGATCCATCAGATGAAGTTACCGCTTGTCCTTGTGTTAAAGCCACTTCTTCTAAGCGCTGAAAAACAGCTTTTCCACTTCCATCTGCGGTTAATACGGCACCTGGAGCAGAAGTTTGTGCATCAATCTTCGTTGCAGTAACTGTCTGATCCTTAATGTGTTTATTTTCAACCCCTTGATTCGCAATTGCAAGGGTTGTTTCCCTTAGAACCGCTTTATTATTAAGTGGAATTGTTATAGAACCATCCGATTTCAGGTCAGCTTCTGCGCCTTCAAAAGCAGTGGTGTTGATTTTTTTATAGGCTACATTTCCTAATCCGTCTGCGGTTAATACAGCATTTTCATCTTCTCCTACAGCAGAAATTTTAGCTGTTGTTACAGCTCCATCAGCTAATTTAGCCTCGGTAATTCCCTGATCTTTAACTCCTATTTTGGTATCAGCGAGTACGGCAGAAACTCCATTACTCCCTGCTAAGAATTCCAGCTCATTACTCAAGGTTAAATCTTCTCCTGCTTGTACAATACTCTCTCGATCAACGTAAGTAAACCCTCCATTAGCGTTGGTAACCATAACCATACCCGAAACGGCTCCTGCACTGTTCAATTTTTCGATCTGAATGGTTTGATCTTGTAATTCAGCATTGGTAATGCTTCCTTCTTTAATCCCCAGCTTTACATCGTTAAAAAGAGAGTTAACTCCATCTCCATTTTGCAATTCAATAATACCATCCGTAGTCAAATTACCTGCCGCATCAGTTACGACATCGTCTAATTCTCCCCATTTTATTTCTCGGTTCTCATCAATCACTAGCACGCGATTTGCCTGTTCATTTCCTGCAGATAACTTATCTATTGTTAGCGTATTTAAGGCTATTTTATCATTGGTAATTCCTCCATCTTCAATTCCTAATACAACATCGGCTAGCACTTTTCCTGTACCATTATCAACAGTTACAATTCCATCAGTTGTAATATTTCCCTTAGCTGTAATAGCCGTAGCTTCCAAAGGTTTATATGTTACGGTTCCATCTCCATTTGCCATTGCAACAGCGCCTTCTATAGCACCAGTAGCATCTAATTTACTCGGAACAATAGACTGATCATTAATTCCCAAAACTACATCATCCAGTACTTTCCCTATGCCATCACTTACAGAAACAATCCCATCGGTTGTGATATCACCTTTATCCCCAATAACCGCAGGGGTTACGGGCTGATAACTAACTGTACCATTTGCATTTACTGTAGCAACATGACCTGCGGTTGCTCCCGTTGCATCTAGCTTTTGAACCTCAATTGTTTTGTTTTTAATATTTTGATTTCCAATAGTTTCATATCCAATATGCGTACCTGTTATTCCGCCTGAATTAATGGCAATGGTTACCTTTTTTGTGGTATCGCCAAATAGCACATTTTCACCTCCTCCAACAATGTTAATTACACCAGCTTCTCCTTCTAAGTCTCCTTGCATGGCAGGTCTAACAACATTTGAAGGTGTTTCAAAAGCTGCCTGGCCTAATCCATCAGCAGTCAAAACAGCGCCTGGGTCTACCCCTTGTGCATTGATTTTGTCTGTTGTAACGGCACCAGATGCCAGGTGATTGGTTTTTACTCCCTCTTGCTGGATGTTGACAATGACCTCACTAAGTGCTGCTTTATTTCCACCTGTGATTGCAATGGAATTGTCATTGCTGTGTATTTTTTTTCCTTTTGCTGCTACTGTAGCAAAAATCTGATTCTGTACTTCTTCTTCAGTAAGGATGGTTGTAATATTTTCAATGACTGTTCCTGCTACATTAATCGTTGCAATGGGATCCTCTTGTGACAAATCATAAAAGGCATATACACCAGTTGCTTGCCCAGATTGAGGGTCATTGAGTTCCGCTACACGTAACGTATTAGCACTAAATGTCGTTCCTACTGCAGTTGATTTTCGATCGCCATTGGCATCGTAATCTCCCTCATTAAAGTAGGTAAACGTTCCATCTTTATGATCAATCAATTCTGTAATGGCTTGATTTAATGCTAAAAGTTCTTTAATTGGATCATCTGCTAAACTCATCCATTGAGCAACCCCATCTGTAGGTGTTACCAAAAATTGACCTTGTGTTCCCCCTTGAATTTTTTCTGTTGTTACGGCTTTGGGTGCTAATGCAGTAGTAGAAACCCCAGCCGTTGCAATACTCAACTCCAATGCATGAAGTGCCGCTTTATCTGCCGTTCCGCCTATTGTAATCGATGTATCTGGTGAAGTAACCGCCTTTCCTTGTGCGGCTACTGCGGTATAAATATCGTTCTGAACAGTAGTATCATTTAAGATTTCGGTGATATTTTCAATCACACTTCCCGCCACATCAATAACAGCTATTGGGGTTGTTGGATTGGATTTATCGTAAAAAGCATAGGTATTCTCTGCTGTTTTATCAATGCGCAACGTATTGGCATCAAATTTTACGCCTTGTCCTGTAATAGGATCCCCATCAGCATCAATACCCTTTTCATTATAATAGGTAAAAGTCCCATCCCCTCCATCAACGAGTAGAGTAATTTTTTCGTTGAAGGCAAAGGCCTCTTGTATTACCTCATCTGTTACATCTACCCAAGCAACTGTACCTGCTTCATTGGTCACCAATAATTGCTTGTTACCTCCTGGTGCAATCTTAGCCGTTGTTATTCCTGCATTGGCAACAGATAGTTGCATAGCATTCAATACCGCTTGATCGCCCTGATCTACTTGAATTGACCCATCTGCTGCTGTAGCAGGTTTTCCTTGGGCTGCAACTGTGGTATAAATATCCTGTTGAACGGTTGAATCATTTAATATTTCAGTAATATTTTCAATGACTGTTCCTGCAATATCAATAGTAGCTAAAGGCAGTCCCGTTTGTGTAAAGGTACCATCAGTAAAGATATAGGTCCCCTTTGGTTGTTCTGAAATACTCAATGTATTTGCATCTAGGAGTATCCCTTTCGCTGGAATCGGTGCTCCCGTAGCATCAATACTTTCCTCATTGTAATACGAATACGTCCCGTTTCCGTTATTTTCAATGAGCGTAATCACCTCATGTTGTTTCACTACTTCTTGTATAATACTATCCGTAGCTGGCACCCATTGGGCTTTTCCTTCTTTGGTTACTAAAATATACTGGTCGCTTCCTGGATTAATCTTATCTAAGGTAACCGCTTTATTTTTTAATTTGTACGAGGTTACTGCTTCATCTGCTAATTTTGTCTCTGTTACAGCAGCCTCTGCCAAGCTCAATGTAAGTTCCTTTAATACAGCATCATTTACTTGGGACTGCTCATTGATTAAAATTCCTTCTCCAAGTATGGGTGAAAGCGTCCCCTGTGCTTGCTCTACCTTGGTAATAAGCTGATTGACAACATCCTGAAGATTCTCCCCTGGAATCGACGTTGAATTATTTTCAAAAATAATAGCTTTAGCACGTGTATTAATTGTCATTAACGGGCTTTGTTGCGATGTTTTTCCGTCGTAAAAGTCGTAAATTCCCTTTCCTGATGCTCCTTCTCTCTCTTTAATATTTAAGGTATTGGCATCAAATTTTACGCCTTGTCCTGTAATGGGATTTCCATCAGCATCAATACCCTTTTCATTATAATAGGTAAATGTACCATCGCCTCCATCTACTAATAAGGTAACTTTTTCATTAAACTCAAAAGCTTCTTGAATAACCTCATCCGATGCATCGACCCATTTCACCGTGCCATTTTCGTCCGTAACCAACAATTGTTTAGCACCTCCAGGTGCTATCTTTGCTGTGGTAATTCCCGCATTGGCAACGGATAATTGCATGGCATTTAATACTGCTTGATCGCCATTGTCCACTTGAATCGATCCATCAGCAGCGGTAGCCGCCTTTCCTTGAGCAGCTACTGCGGTG
>JASLHL010000237.1 GCA_030152225.1 Flavobacterium sp.
ACTGTCTTTGGTGATTTTTTTGAGGAAATTCACTTTTAGATCCAAAGAAGTAAAACTTTCACCTGCTGCTAGGGTAGTAAGTAAGGAACAGCCAATTGCTGTATCTAATACCGTACTGATCACACCCCCGTGAATCGTACCAATCAGATTGTATAAAAAGACTGAGGGCTGTAATTCAAAAACTGCCTGCCCTTTTTCAACTGTGCGTAGTGTACTGCCAATGGTATCTAAAGTAGGGGCTTGGGGTAGTGTACCTTCAAGCACACGTACTAAGATCTCATGTCCAGTGAGGTTTTTAGCTTCTTCTAAAACAGCAGTTGGGGCTTCCCAAGTATAGGTACGGGTATTTTTTGACATGTGAATTGAATTTTTATACTAGCGCGCAAGATACGCTATTTCAGTTAATAGTTGTCGGTTTAACGTGTTATAGGTTTGACTATACTTATTCTCTCATTTTGGCTCTTAGCTAGACAATTAACCTGTACTGTTCATCGTTAAATTTGTGTTTTTTTGTATAAAGACTAACAAAAAAATCTATACTTTGCAGGAGATAGACAAGAATAAAGCGGAGTAAATCGTTAATATACAAGACCATGAAAAAAGTGATTTTTATAGTTTTACTGGCGGGAAGTGGATTGGTACTAGCAAATAGCAGTTGGTTTCACAAGAATAATTCAGTGGAAGAAAGGATCGATCACACAGCTAGAGGGAAGAAGAAAGACAGAAGAGAAATCTATTTTGCCGGGGGATGTTTCTGGGGAACCGAACATTTTTTTCAGCAGGTAAGGGGCGTGGTATCTACTACGGTAGGTTATGCCAATGGAACGACTAGTGCACCAACATATAAAGAAGTAACCACGGGAAATACTGGTTTTGCAGAAGCTGTAAAAGTTGTATATGATCCACAAACGGTTGATTTTGAATTGTTGTTGGATTTGTTTTTCAAGACTATTGATCCTACAACCTTAAATCGACAAGGCAATGATGTAGGAACCCAATACCGCAGCGGAATTTATTATGTTCGCCCAGAAGATGAGGAACTAATTACGCAAAAAATCAAGGCATTAGCTCAAGCATATACCCAAAAAATAGTAGTAGAAGTAGCGCCTTTGCACAATTTTTACGATGCAGAAACCTACCATCAAAACTATTTAGATAAAAATCCAGGGGGATACTGTCATATTGGAGCCGATTTATTTGAGGTAGCCCGAAAAGCTAATCCTAAAAAGAAAAAGGTATACCAACGTCAGGAGAAGGAAGTGCTCAAGCAAACTTTGACCCCAATGCAGTACCAAGTAACGCAAAATAACGGTACAGAACGCGCGTATAGCAATGAGCTATGGAAGGAGTTTCGCGAAGGAATTTATGTCGATATCACCACAGGAGAACCGTTATTTATCTCTTCGGATAAGTATGATGCAGGATGTGGATGGCCGAGTTTCTCTAAACCCATAGACAAAAAGAAGATCACAGAAAAAGAAGATCATACCCAAGGAATGCAGCGTACCGAAGTAAGAAGTACAACAGGGGATGCGCATTTAGGGCATGTTTTTAACGATGGACCAACTGAAACAGGAGGGTTGCGTTATTGCATCAATGGAGCTTCCCTTCGCTTTATCCCCAAAGAAGAGATGAAAACGGAAGGATATGAAGACTATCTACCATTGCTACAGAAAAAATAAGGGCGATATTCCTTCGCCCTTTTATATGAAATCATTTACTAGGTTGGAGGATTATATGTTTCTACCTCGTGGATGAGTTGAATGAGAATGGCTTTGATGGAAGCTCCACTATACGAACTTTGAGATTGCCCCGTCCAGAGACTCAAAAATTGAGGATCTTCGTTTTGCTTTGCTACTCGTCTCAATTCTAGAGTGAGCTTGTTTTGAAAGGGATAGGGTAGGATGTAATGGGTGTGATCCAATTGCTTGGTAAAGGTATTGTTCAATCCTCTAGCATAACGACCTGAAAAACTTTTAGTTAAGACCAGATCACTTGCTTTGGCTTGGCGCAAGGCTTCTTTTTCGAATTCGGCAAGATTACTTTCTTGGGATCCCATTAATAAGCTGCCAATCGCAAATCCTTGTGCACCAAGTGTTTTAGCTGCTAAAATTGTTTTGGCATTGTAGAGTCCACCTGCGTAGATCAATGGAGTATGTACTGCATCAGACACTTGAGCGAGTAAGGATAATCCGCCTATTTTTGGAAGAGTCTCACTTAAAAAGGTTCCTTGATGACCACCAGCTTCTATCCCTTGTACACAAATAAGATCGATCCCTTTTTCCTCTAGTACTTTGGCTTCTTCTACCGAAGTACACGTACCAATGAGTACGATGTGATTCGCTTTTAATTTGGCAATTGTAGAATCGTCAAAAACGCCAAAGGTGAAGCTAACGATTTTACACCCTTCCGCAATAATAGCGTCTACTTGATCGCGATAATCCGTATAGTGTACATCATCATAGGAAGCTAGGTTGACTGTTATATTTGATTTTTGGGCTAGCTCTTCAATAAATTGTTTGGTACGTGTATATTGACGCTCCAATGCAGCTGTGCGTTCAGGCAAGGAATTTAAAAAGACATTTACCGCAAAGGGATGTGAGGTCAGTTGTTTGGTTGCTCGAATGAGTTCAACGCATTTTGACGCTGGTAAATCACCCAAAGGTAGGGTTCCCAAAACACCAATTTCTCCAGCTGCAGCTACCATTTTTGGCGTTGCAACTCCAAACATAGGGGCTTGAATAATCGGATATTTGGTTTGTAAAAGTTGAGTGATTCGATTGTCCCAAGTAAAATTTCCAGTATGCATTTTCTTTCGCTTTATTGGTTAATATTCAAAAGTACAAGGAAAAATAAAAGTATAAGATGATAAATAACAGTATTTTGGGGAAATGACAAAAAAAAGCCCGAGTGCAACTGCACTTGGGCTTGGCATAGTGGGAGTCTTTAAACTGTCCCCCTATTGTATGTAATCAGTCTTTGTTAATCAAAATATGGCTGAACATTGTGATCTTCCATATAGATAGCAATTTTTTCTAATTCATCCAACTCAATATAATCTATAAAAGGAGAGGTTCTTAGATTTTTCCAAAAGGCATGAGCTTTTTTTTCTTCTATAGAAGGCTCTTGACCAATAACAAAATATTTGCCTTTTTTTTGTTCTTTTTCTTCTACAGAAATTGTCAAAGATAGATAACTAGTAATATCATGTTGTATATGCTGAATTGATTTAGTGAAATCTAAAGTTTGTCCTAAAACAGGTTTTTCATTCGATCCAATAAAATCTAAACTAACAGGAACAAGTATAGTTTCAAAATTAGAAGAATTTAAAGTAATATTTGTATTTACACGAGTTTCTATCTGCGGATACAAATGACGGTATACTTGATCTTGAATTTTAAAAGGCGTTACTTCTTTTTTGCGTGATTTAACATTATCTTCTTCGTATGTATGCACATATTTGTTGAAAAGAGCTTTGAAATTCTCTAATGTATTTGCTAATGCAATTGTTTTGGGCGCGCTAAACGAAATTA
>JASLHL010000326.1 GCA_030152225.1 Flavobacterium sp.
ATCCATATTGATTTGTTTCTGAAATGTTTTGGGTGTAAATTTGTAGCAAAGTTAATACATATAAAACAAAATATAAGCTATGGCAATCATTATAACTGACGAATGCATAAATTGCGGTGCTTGTGAACCTGAGTGCCCAAATAATGCGATATACGAAGGAGCCGACGATTGGAGATACAAAGACGGTACAGCCTTAAGAGGATCTGTTGTTTTACCTGATGGAACGGAAGTTGATGCTGATGCAGCTCAAGATCCTGTTTCTGACGAGTTTTACTATATTGTTCCTTCTAAGTGTACGGAATGTAAAGGTTTCCACGAAGAGCCACAATGTGCTGCTGTTTGTCCAGTTGATTGTTGTATTCCAGACGACAATCACGTTGAAAGTGAAGAAACACTTTTAAATAGACAAGCTTTTTTACACAATCACTAGTCGATTAAAAACAGAAAAAATCACAGCCCTGTGCTGAGATATTTCATAACGAAAAAGAGATTTGGAGTCTTTCCAAATCTCTTTTTTTCTTTAGTCTTTTTTTTTGGGTGACAATACAAAATAAATGACGTAAATCCATCCTAATAGTCCGTGAAGAATTGCCCAAAGGACGGATGCATTACGCGACCATGAGGCTACAATAGCAATAACTGAGCCTAATAATCCTACACCTCCTAGCATTTCATCACTTCCAGTTGTATTGGCTAGAGCCTTTGCTCCTACTAATAAAAACATCATCACAACTAACACATACTTATTCATAGCTTTTATTTTTTGTTTACTGTATTCCGTCAAAAAAACAAAATAAACCTAAAAAAAGCCGAATAAAGTGTCAATACTATTTTTTCTTTTGTTGATGTTGATTGATGCTTTTGTAGATTTCAACCGTTTTCATTACTGTATAAGCCTGCATCTTATGTTGCAAGTACAACGCATGACTCGAGGTATTATCACCAACCTGTAGCTTTCTCTTCTCTTGATTGGTCCATGTATAGTAATAAGGTTGATTATTTTCAATGGCAATAGCTCCTTTATCATCAGCAATAAAGCTGTAATCATTTAGAGCAAACCGATGTTCTACTGCAGGATCAAACAGATCATCTCCCGTATAAAAATACGCGGCATCCGAAAGGGATAAATTAAAAATAGTTGGAAAAATATCTTTATGGGAAGCTAACACTGTCCCATCAAAAAAGGCAGGTTTGTATTTTTCTGGAATATACATCAAAATAGGTACACTGCGCTTTAAAAACCCTTCCTCAGGTGTATATTCTAATACTTGACGAATATTGTGATCACCAGAAGCTACAATAATGGTATGCTCTCCTAAAGGAGAATTCCGAATTTCTTTAATAAAACGAGCCAATTCCGAAGCTGCATATTGATGGGAATAAAAATTAGCATAGGCTGTTTTTTCATCTACGCGGATTTTCTTCTTCATGTCCTCACTCATTGTAATCGTTTTCTTTTTAAAGTAAGAGGGGATTTCAAAAGGGGTATGGTTGCTAATAGTCAATCCAAAAATAAACTTAGGTTTTTTTGTTTCTTTTAGCGTTTCTCGGATATAATCAAAGAGATATCCATCGTGCACACCCCAAGCAAATTCCTCTGCATGAGGAAATTTCTCTTGGATGAAATTCTTTCCTTGAATCACATCAAACTTTTGATGTTTAATCATATTATCTATATTTCTCCACGAAATACTTGCACCGGTTAAAAAGTAGGTTTCATATCCACTATTTTTAAAAGGCAAAGCAATTGAACTTGTAAAAGGCGTATCAAAATAAACCGATTGGGATATGATGGTTTTAGGTGTACCAATTAAGAAATCTTCTAGCGTTTGAATGGTGCCATTATAAGCAGATAAACTATTTTTAAAGTAGTATAAATTCGGTAATTCCTCACTTAAATCCCCCAATAAATTTAGTGTTTCACTATTTAAATCGAAGTAGTGATTACTCATACTTTCCATTTGTAAAAACACTACATTGGGTGGATTTTGTTGCAGAAATTCGCTGTGTTTTGTTTTTGTAAACAAGTCTTGATCAAATAGGTTTCCTTCGCTATCGCCTTTATATCCCAATTGTACTTCTTCAACGCTCGCAAATCCATTGGATGTTAATTCGCGTTCAATATCGGGGCGAATAGCATTTTCCTTGCGTTCTGAATTAGCAAACTTCAAGGAATATAACGCATTGTAGCATAAGGAATTTACAAATTCATTTTTTGAAATATTGGTATGTTCTCTCCTCAAGGTAAAAACCCCAACACTACCTCTCATCCCAACGAAAAATAACGGAAAGATCAACAATACAATTAATCCATAGGCTTTTGCACGAGATTGTGCAGGTTTTACCACCTTGCGCTTCACTCTTTTACTCCAATACAGCCAAGAAACGATAACTAGAATATAAACCAATCCAATAGCAAACAACGGATAATCTGTCCATACTGAGGTCAGAACAGCTGCTGTATCATCATTGAAAATTCCAAAAAACAACAGGTTAATATGGGATTGGAAAAACTGATAAAAAAAGTAATCAATGATAATTAAGGTAAGAAAAACAAGAGCTACAAATAACAAATAGTAGCGCGCAAAATTGGCGTAAAAGCGACTAAATCCCAATTCATTTTTTTTGGGTATAAACAACGAGGTTAACCAAAAAAGAACTAAGGGCAAAAAGCCATAACAAATAGCAGATACATCAAAACGAGCTCCAACAATAAAGGCTTCTACTATTTTCCATTTTTCATTTTCAAAGATATCTGAGACACCATAACTAAATAAAAACACCAAACGCCCTACTGCAAATAACAAGACAAAAAACAAAAAATAGTTTAGCCCATTACACACCGTTTTTCTAAAAAGATTCAGATTCATATTCTATTTTTTCTCATACTTTAGTTCGCAAAAGTAAGAATTAAATAACAGTTACTTAATCCTAGACCAAAGAAATAATAGTACTTTTTATTGATCGTTTCAATCCGTCAGCTACAAGGTCGCTTCAAAAGTTAGCCCCCTTTTTTACCTTGTGCTTTTTACTGTACTTTTTACTTTTTTTTCAATCCTTGTCTATTCTTACTTCCCTACACATAAAGTCTACCTTAAAAATAACCAAAAATAGGGATTTCTCATTTTGCGAAAAATTTAGAATTTTGACCTTGTAAGAATGAATAAAATTGCGCTGAAAAAAAAAATAGCATTACTTACATTTTTGTTTACAAATCGCTCGTAATAAGTACGAGCTATTTTTTTTTACCTGATCCGTTGGACAGTTTACGATTGATGGTTGACGGTTGATGGTTGACAAATTGCCACGAACACCGAGCAAACCGCACGACGAGCAACGCACAACTCACAAATTCCCCTATAATTAGGGATACTTTTCTTATCTATTTGAAGTAATTTTATCACTTAAAAAAGAAGGATGACTTTAGATCAATATAGACAAAACTATAACGAAGAAGATGCGGTAGGATGGGATTGCATTACAGCGGCATTAGATGAAATTTACGATAAGCAAGAACCCCAACATTTTGGCAATGCACTTCCCTATTCATTAGGCGGTGACAATCCGCTAGATGGATTAAGTGTGTATGAAAGCACCAAACAAGAAGATCACTTTCATTTGGTTAGCTACGGTTTTTCCAACCTATACTACGATGAAGACAAAATAGAGGCGGAATACAGTGGATATGGTTTTGAATTGACCTTTCGCTTTAAAAAACAGGGAGACAATAACATTCATTGGGCGATGAATTTAATGCAAAATCTAGCCAAATACGTTTTTGACTCAGGCAAATGGTTTGAAGAATTTCACTTTATCCCAACAAATAGTCCGATTCGTTTAGAATACGATACGGAATTAGTGGGTATTGTTTTTGTGTTAGATCCCGAATTAGGTTCGATTGAAACGCCACATGGTCGTGTTGACTTTTTACAAATGGTGGGTATAACACAACGTGAACTCGATCAACTATGGGAAAATCCAAAATTAGCAGAGACAGAGAAATTGTTGGATTACTTACGTCAAGACAACGCTTTGCTTCTTACCGATTTAGACCGAAAATAAAAGACCATGAAACCTTGTGTTCTCTTCCTTTTTTTCTTTGTATTTATGGGATGTCATTACTCTTCCATTACGCTTTCTCCAACGAAATATTCGTACGTCGGCCAGGCGCGTACTAGGCAATTGGATCAAGAGAATCCTCAATTTGATCCTACCATTACCTTAAAAGAAATACGCCAATCTATTTGGAGTCGCAAAGCCGTTTTCGAGGTTCAAGGATGGTATAGTTCATATGGCCTTCAAGCAAGGAGTTTAAGGCAAATTAAATGGACCCAAGAAGTGACTGGAGATCAATTAACTCTTACTTGTTATGTAGAACCCAAAAGAGGGATGGGAAAAGAAAGCGCTCAGGTATATGGTTACAATTACAAACAAGAAATAGTCGTTAAAATCCCTTCAACCATTCATCAGTTAACAGTTAAGCTAATCGAACAAAACGCTACGCAACAAGACATAGTAAGCTATCAATCTCATGTAGAATTAGATACAAAATAAACAGGCCCAAAACTTTTTTCCCTACAAAACGAGAACAGTTGCACTATTTTTACCTAATTTAACTAAATGAAGTTTAAAAGTAATTCATTAAAACGCAACATAATAGCTATATTTTTGCTATCTTCACCCTTACCTAACACGATTTACATGAAATTACAACTACCTAAAATCAACTATACTCTTTTAACCTATTTTATTGCTGCTCTTATAGGCATCTTACTTTTTCTATACCAAGATGCCGATACAAGATACATGTACATTTTATTGTCTCTAGCCGTTGTCTTTATTCTCTCTACGAGTTGTTTTCACGCCTTGAGTTTTAGAAGTTATCGAACTGTTTTATGGCCATTTATACTCAACATACTCTTGATTTTGGCTTTTACAATTGCCAATGGAGGAACGGATAATGCTCCTTTCTTTGGGTCAGATAACATCTCCTTAAGCCTATTTTTTATCATACTTGGATTTAACGCACATTGGTACATATTAATCGAATCTCAACCTATATCTGATTTCAGTTTTCTTTTAATTAATGCCTTATTGTCTTTTGTTATTCCGAGTATAGGATATGCAATGGGGTATTTATATACTTCTAAAATAAGACAAACTGATTCGACTTTCTCTAATTCTCAATAGGTTAATTCATCGTGAATTTCAATTCAACGACAGAATACGCTTTTATTTATCCCTATTTATGGAAGAAAAACACATAGCCTGTTCAATACATGGTAAACAAGCAATGGCATTGCTGTGTTCTCATTTGGGACACAGTTTAGACGATCGTATACCCATTGGTTTTTTCGAATATGATACAGGAGATACAGGTCGACCAGATGCTTGGTGTAACACCTGTGAAGAAGCGTGGAATCACACGCAAACAGAAGAAGATCGCGAACAGTGGTTTATTGACTGCCAACACAAATTGGTTTGTGTCAGTTGTTGGGATGAAGCTAAAGCTCTGAATCAAATAGCTACTCATATTTATTTTAAACTACTAACGTCAACAGAGATCCAATCCATACTACAGGATCAAACTGCGGGAGTTAGCTTTCCTACTACAGTCTCTTTTCCTTTTCCATCAACCTATCCCCTATTTGCCAAACGCAAAGAGACAACGAATATTTCTTCCGAGACTATACTATTTGATACTGTTGAAGCCCTAAGTGAAAATAAAGCAAGTGATTTTTCTATGCATTGGATCTTTGCTCGAAATGGACAAGGAGATCGTTGGTTATTTGATGAACTGGGACAAGTGTTTTTTGGTGATCACGATCAACAACCAATGGCTTTAACCCCAATGCACCTCGACTTTGAACAATGGCTGCAACTGGCTTTTTGCGTACAGCAATTAGACGATTGGTTGGAAGCAGATTACGATCCAGAACACGTAGCACTTCCCTTTCACGAAATACTAAACTGCATTCATCCGCTACTAGCCGAAAATTACCCTTTTGAGATTGCGTAAACAACGTCTAACTAAAAAAAACTACGCCCAGTCCGTTGCTCAACTTAGACTGGTTATCCGCATAAAATAAACAAGGCGTTAATCAAATTGATTAACGCCTTGTATTTATCCTTTATATCGTTCAAACGACTGCCAATATTTATCTTTATAAATAGCATACCCTAAGGTAAAATCGCTTTTATACTTCTTTTTCATTTGTTCTAAAACTCGCGCAGGTAATCTAAAATCTTTACAAGCAAAGAAAATATCGCGGTTGCCATCTACCGTCTCCCTACCGAGATTCAAATATCCTTCCATATCAGGTAAAACGGCAATTAATTCATCTTCTACCTGATTCAACAATTGGTAGGTAGTCTCATCTGGAAAGCCATTTTGACTTGCTTTATACGCAATTTCTACGCGTACAATCCACGGATGTGATGCTTTGGCATCCCAATCTAAAATCGTTCGATTAATCATCGCAATCAACGGCATTCCATTTTCCAAAGTTGCCTCTAAGCCTACATAGGTGTCATTTTCTGTATTATAACGAGTTCCTTCATACTTTTCGATAAACTCTTTCTCTCGCCACACTAAATAGTCCTTGAGTTTTAAGATGGGAATTAACGATCCCTCAGCTTCCTCAGGTCCTACTACTTTTAAACTATCAATAGAAGTAATGGCATTTAATTCACCTAAGAAATTATCTAAAAAGATATATACGCCGTTTGTAATTACGGCTTTGTCCGCTAGGGTAAAATCGTCATACACAATCACTAAATCTACTTCATCTGGATATTGTGGATGTTCGATAGCGTAGAAATTAATTTTGTCTTTAGAAAACTCGTAATTATTCATTCGAATATTAAATCGATTGATGTCTACTGCGGGTTTTAAAGCCGTAAATTTCCAATTCGTCAGTTGGGGTGCAGCAGCAACTAAGTCTTCAATAAATGCAACATTCTTAACGATTCCATCGGGTGTAAAAATCAATTCAGCGACTGTGTCCTCCATCATTCCAGCAAGGAAATAAACGCCTTCTTTCAGCTCTTGTAATTTAGGTGCAAGGTGATCAAAGAAGTCTTCTTCGATTGTATCGCGTCCTTGTACTACTTTAAAAAACGTCTGTTCATTGTCCTGAAACCAAGTCCAAAAGTCTTCAATGGTATTAATGGGTTTTTCTTTCTTAGCAAAAATATTTTTTAGTATACTCATATAAATGATGTTATAGCACTTCAATTTGTGTAGTATATACCGCTTAAAGCACCTGTTTTAATTCGATTTTAGTTTGTAAGTTTTGGAGCCAGACACGAGGTTGATTGACCTGAAATTTAAACTTCATACCTCCCTTGGTTTGAATACGTACCCCTAGATCAACTACTCCCAGCGAAGAATAGGTTTGAATATTCTCTACATTCTCCCAATCTAATGTCCATGAATTTTCAATCCAATCTTGATTATTGGGTTGAAAGACCAACTGATTTTCAGTTGCGTATAATACACCCGAAACTACTGAAGTTTTAATCAATTGATGTGCTGCTCCATAAAAAGCAATAGATGAATCAGAAGCGATATGATCCATTACTTGTTTTCTTTTGTGTTTACATCCAAAGGTAAAAAGAAACCAAAATCCACTAAAGCAAATAGCTTGAAAAATCAATGCTACAACAGATATAGCTTCACTATTTACAAGTTGGAACCAATAAAAAGTAAGTCCATAAACTCCGCCAACCAAGAGGCTGAAGTACACCTGAAACTTCGTCTCTATTTGCACAACATCTCCTCCAATTTTCATTCCCTATCTGATTTAGCTTAAAGATACCAAAAAAACCGTTCACTAAACTTATTTTTGCTTCTTCATTTTTGCCTTAATAAACTCGAAGATAATAGGTAAAATGGAAATAAAAATAATCAATAGGGCAATCTTAGAAAAGTTGTTTTTAACGATAGGTAAGTTTCCTAAAAAGTATCCTGCCAAAGTCAACCCCACTACCCAAATAATCCCCCCAATCACATTGTACATCATGAAGATTCGGTAACGCATGCTTCCTACACCTGCCACAAAAGGAGCGAGCGTACGAACAATTGGGATAAAACGAGCGATAACGATTGTGCGCTCTCCGTACTTCTCATAAAAAGCATGGGTTTTATCTAAGTGCTCTTCTTTGATGACCTGTTTGCCAAACAACCGTATTTTCGTCATCTTCATCCCAGCTTTTCTTCCGATATAATAATTCAACGAATCACCAGAAATAGCGGCAATAAGCAAAAGTACAATAGCCAAGGTAATATCTAATTCTGTGGATTGAGCAACAAGCATTCCCGTTGCAAAAAGCAAGGAATCTCCTGGTAAAAAAGGCATGATCACAATCCCTGTTTCCACAAAAATAATCAGGAATAAAATAACGTAAATCCAAGATCCATAATTGGCAATTAACGTATGTAAATATTGATCAATGTGAAAGATAAAATCTAATAACTCCATAGTACTTTAAAGTGAGTTTAAAATTGAATTTGTTTGTCTCACAAAGATGTAAAGATTATTCTAATTTAAAAGAAAAAAAATCATTTAACAGCAAGCTATTGATGTTCAGCCATTATTTTTTTGTATTTTTAGTTCTAGTACTAAATCGAATCTGCTATGTTTTCACAGCTTGTATCACTTACTACCCTCAATCCAAATCTCGCCTCACTTCAGGCGATTACCCTAATGTTACACCTGTGTTTTCTACTGGCCTTTTTGGTTATTATCGTTCGATTTACTCGAGATTTTTTATTTTACAAGCATCCTTTTCAGCTAGCTTTCAATCGAAGAAAAGCGCCTTTGATAGTGTTGGCCATCGTTTATAGCGTAACCATGTTCGCCATTTATTTTTTGTGGTAGCTTTATTTAGGTGAGTGGTGAAAACAAATCAAAGAACAAATCACAAAGAACAAACATAAAAAAAGAGGCGAATGATCATTCGCCTCTTTTTTTATGTCGTTTTTATTCTTCGTCCTCTTCGTAAAAATCGAGCCATTCCATATCTTCGGTCATGGTCTTATCAACGAACATATCCAGTTGCTCAACGTAGTCTGTCGCGAAATACACGCGTTGTGTTTTACCGATACTTTCTGACAAGCGGTACAAACGCGGTTCATGTCTATTTCTCAATTGTTGATCCACATCGTCAATAGCATACATTTTCAGCTGATTCACATCAAATCCTGCTCCACTAAACATTAAATTTAGTCGCTCAGCTGTTCCAATAAGAATATCGTTTCCTAGTGACATTTGATTTTTATCATCATCTAAATCGGTATAATCGTGTACGCCAAATACGCGAATTCCCATTTTAGAACCGAATCGATCAAACTCTTCCAATAGGCGTTCTACTTCAAACTTATCTTTTACCACAATTAATACACGCGTAGCGATCATATCATCGACAGGAGCTTCTACACGCTGTAAGGCTGCCATAATCAAGGTGGTTGTTTTTCCTTCTTCCTTAGGAGCAATCAGCACAAAATCTTGTCCTCCTTTAATACGTCCAAAAGCAGTCTTTTGTAATACGGTAGGTTCAACAAGTCCTTGTTCACTTAAATTTTGTTGTAAAACGGGGTGTATTTTTTTTAATTTCATCTTATTTTGTAGCAAATAGCTTTACGTCTTCTAATGTTACTTCTTTCTCTCCTAAAATAATTAATCGCTCCAGTACATTGCGCAGCTCGCGTATATTGCCACTCCAATCGTATTCTTGCAATAAAGCAACGGCTTCTGGTGTAAACTTTTTGGGAGCGGTTCCTTGTTCCGCAGCAATTTGTTTGACAAAATGCTCCAGCAACAAAGGTATGTCATCTCGACGATCATTCAAAGCGGGTACTTTAATTAGAATTACCGCTAATCGATGGTATAAATCCTCCCTAAAACGCCCTGCTTCAATTTCTTTACGCAAATCTTTATTGGTTGCCGCCAAGACGCGAACATCTATTTTTTGATCTTTTTCTGCTCCTACACGAGTAATGACATTTTCCTGTAATGCGCGCAATACTTTCGCTTGAGCAGACAGACTCATATCTCCTATTTCATCTAAAAAAATCGTGCCTTTATCCGCTAATTCAAACTTTCCTGGTCGATCCTTGACAGCCGAAGTAAATGCTCCTTTTACGTGACCAAACAATTCACTTTCGATCAGTTCTGCGGGGATAGCCGCACAGTTTACTTCAATCAACGGTTTGGATGCACGTTGACTTTGGGCATGAATTTGATGAGCTACCAATTCTTTTCCAGTACCATTAGGTCCCGTTATCAATACACGAGCTTCGGTTGGCGCCACCTTTTCAATCATCGCAGTGATTTGTAGAATAGATTCACTTTGTCCAATAATCTCATACTTTTTAGAAACCTTTTTCTTTAAAATCGTATTTTCCACCACCAATTTACTCTTGTCTAATGCATTGCGCACTGTGGTCAATAAACGATTCAAATCAGGTGGTTTAGAGATGTAATCATACGCGCCTAATTTCATTGTATTAATCGCTGTTTCCAAATCTCCATGCCCCGAAATCATCACAAAAACGGTTTCGGGTTTAATCTTCTTTGCTTCGACAAGCAATTCATCACCACTCATTTTTGGCATTTTAATATCCGAAATCACCAAGTCATAATCTTCTTGGGTAATCATTTGTAGCCCTTCTGCTCCATCCTCAGCACCGTCCACCTTGTATTCTGGAGATTCTTCCTCTAAAATGCGGATTAAGACACGGCGAATAGCCGCTTCATCTTCGACAATTAAAATCTTGGATTCTTTACTCATAACTTCTGTTTTAGAAAGGGGTCTTAATATTTCAGCCATTTATACAGTTCCTTCCACGAAGGACGCTTTCCATACATGAGAATACCAATTCGATATATTTTTGCTGCAAACCATACCGTTAAGATAAAAGTTCCAAACAACAAAACCATCGAAACAAGGATCTGCCAAATGGGAACACCAAACGGAATACGCATTAACATGACAATAGGTGAAGTAAATGGAATCATGGAAAATACAGTAGCTACTGTTCCATGTGGATCCTTAATTACAGTAAAAAAGCCAATATAAACCCCTAACATCAAAGGTAACATCACGGGAAATAAAAACTGTTGTGTATCTGTTTCATTGTCCACTGCGGCACCAATTGCGGCATATAGTGAGCTATATAAAAAATATCCGCCTATAAAAAAGATAATAAAATACACAAACCAAGACAACAAAGGCAAACTCATGATTTCCGTTATATAATTTTGGATATCACTCATCATACTTGGATCCATCGTTGTTGCCATTTGAGCTGCTTCTAAATTCGCCCCTCCAGCATTCAGTCCAAAAACAGAAGTTGCAACGAGCATTAAAATTCCTCCCACAACTCCCCAAATTAAAAACTGTAGTAATCCAGCCATAGAAGTACCAATTATCTTGCCCATCATCAATTGAAAGGGTTTTACAGAAGAAATAATTACTTCGATAATTCGATTTGTTTTTTCTTCAATAACTGAGCGCATCACCATATTTCCATAAATAATAATGAACATCATGATACAATATCCAAAGAGTGAACCAATAAAAATCTTGATTTCATTCAGTCCTTTTACGGTTTGCTCGCCCGAGGCTTTCTCCAAATGCAAATTAACCGAAGCTTGATTGTCTTTGATTACCTGAGGGTCAATTCCTTTTTCGATTAAATTTAAACTCGATACTTTATTTTCAATGATCGATTCGATTTTACCGATAAAAGCAATTCCTGGACTTTCGTTCGAGATATAGTAAATCGAATTTTCATACGCTGCTAGTTGTTCTTGCTTTGGGATATATAGAAGTCCGTCATATTTTTCGGCTAATACACTATCCTTTAACGTTTCAATTGAAACAGTCGATAAGTTTTTATATTCGTATTCCTCTGAATTCTCAAAATCACGGCTAAAGATACCGCTCTCATCGTGCATAGCGATTACTTTCGTTGTTGACTTCATGGTACTTAAAAATCCAATGAGCACCGCAATTCCCACAAAGAAAAGCGGAGCTAAAAAAGTCATGACAATAAAAGCTTTATTGCGTGCTTTTGCGATAAATTCTCTTTTTATAATTAGTTTTAAAACACTCATACCTATTTGCTTACTGTTTGAATAAAAATATCATTTGCCGTTGGCAATTTTTCTACAAAATGAGTGACTTGTCCATTGTTTGACAAAATATGCAATAACTCATTAGGCATCGCCTGACCTAAATCAACCTCCAATTGTAATTCGTCATTTAAAGACTTAAACGAAGTTGGTTGTACAGTAAATTTTTGAGATAATTCAAACATCAATCGATGTACATCACTAGATAAAATTCCCACTTGATACAAATTGGTTCGAAAATCTCGTTTCACATCTACTAAACGCCCTTCGATTAATTTATTTGATTTATGAATCAAAGCAATATAATCACACATTTCCTCTACACTTTCCATGCGGTGAGTAGAAAAGATAATCGTAGCTCCTTTTTCTTTGAGTTCTAGGATTTCGTCTTTAATAATATTGGCGTTAACGGGGTCGAAACCAGAGAAAGGTTCATCAAAGATCAGCAGCTTGGGTTTGTGTAATACGGTTACGACAAACTGTATTTTTTGCGCCATTCCTTTCGAAAGCTCCTGAATTTTTTTATTCCACCATCCTTTGATCTCGAGTTTATCAAACCAATAGTCGAGCTGTTCTTTTGCTTCCGCTTTGCTCAATCCTTTCAATTGGGCTAAATACAAGGCTTGTTCACCTACTTTCATGGTTTTATACAATCCGCGTTCTTCGGGCATATAACCAATGTCCTTAATGTGATGAGGACTCAAGGGCTGTCCATCCAGTAGCACTTGTCCTTGATCGGGGTAGGTGATTTGGTTGATGATTCGGATGAGGGATGTTTTCCCAGCTCCATTTGGTCCTAATAGACCGTATACAGATCCTTTTGGAATAGTGAGCGAAACATTATTTAAAGCTATTTTGTCAGAATATCTTTTTTCTACATTTTTAACTTCTAAGATAGGTTGCATCAATCGATCTTTTATATTTCTTGTAAAAATAAATCATTTATTTCAACTTGCGAAGTACAAGGTATATTTTGATTACAAATAGGCATAAAAAAACCCAACCTTATATTACTATAAGGTTGGGAAAAATTGCTATGAAAAAGAAAATCCACTGTTTAATAAGTGTGCATCAAATGTATGACTTCTTTTCTAATTACGAAAACATTTCTTTGACTTTTTCAAAAAAAGATTTATCTCCCTTACCAGGAGACGGTTTAAAGTTGCCATCTTCTTCCATTTTCTCAAAGAATTCTTTCTGTTCTTTTGTGAGTTTTTTCGGTGTCCATACGTTCACGTGCACCAATAAATCACCACTACCATAACTATTTAAGTGCGGTAATCCTTTACCTCTCAATCGGAGAATTTTTCCAGATTGAATGCCCTCTTCTAATTTGATGCGCACATTGCCTGTTACGGTATAAATTTCTTTATTTCCACCTAAAGCGGCTTCAGAGAAGCTGATATAAAGATCATAATGTAGATTATCACCCTCTCTTTTTAAAGATTCGTGTTCTAATTCTTCAATCACAACCAATAGATCTCCAGCTACGCTATTGTTTCCTGGCGCTTCGTTTCCTTTGCCTGCCACTTTCAACTGCATACCTTCAGATACTCCTGCTGGAATTTTGATTGAAACAGTTTCCTCCTGTGCAATCATTCCTTCTGCATCCGAACCTGCTGGTTTTTGATCAATCATTTGTCCTGTACCTTGACACGTATGACACGGTGATGCCGTTTGCATACGACCAAATACCGTATTGGCTATTTTGGTTACTTGTCCAGATCCATTACAAGTTGCACAGGTCTTATAAGTAACTCCTGCTGCTTTTATTTTGCGTTTTACTTTAACTTTCTTCTCTACACCATTAGCGATGTCCTCTAGTGTTAGTTTAACTTTAATACGCAAACTAGTTCCTTTGGCTCTACGTTGACCGCCACCGCCGCCACCGCCGCCAAAACCGCCGAAACCACCAAAACCGCCACCGCCAAAAGCACTACCGAAAATATCTCCAAATTGACTGAAGATATCATCCATATTCATATGACCGCCGCCAAAGCCACCACCACCTTCAAAAGCAGCATGTCCGTATTGGTCATAACGCGCTTTCTTATCTGGATCACTTAATACTTCATATGCTTCTGCTGCTTCCTTGAATTTCTCCTCTGCTTCTTTATCACCAGGATTCTTATCTGGGTGAAATTCAATGGCCTTTTTACGGTATGCCTTTTTAATGGCAGCAGCATCTGCTCCTTTATCGATACCTAATATTTCGTAATAATCTTTCTTCATTTGGATTCTGAGTTTCTATTAATAAATTGGTCTACACATCTGTTTATTGACCAATAACAACTTTAGGAAAACGAATAACTTTATCGCCTAGTTTATATCCCTTTTCTACAACATCCACTACTTTTCCTTTTAAGTCATCTCCCGCAGGAATTTGTGTGATCGCTTCTGATATATCTGCATTAAAGGCATCGCCACTTTGAATCGCTACTTCCTCTAATCCTTTTGCTGCCAAGGTATCGATCAACTTTGTCGAAATTAAACGTACACCTGTCAGGTGTTCGCTTTCTCCTTGTTTTTCTAATTCCAATAAAGCACGACCAAAATCATCCAAAATAGGGAGCATTGCTGACATAACTTCCTCATTTGCTGTTTTAAACAACTCTAAACGCTCTTTTGAAGTACGGCGTTTGTAATTCTCAAACTCTGCAAATAAACGCAAATACTTATCTTTCTCTTCTGCTATTTTAGCATTTAACACCTCTTCTACAGATGCTGTCTCTGTCGTTGTCGTCTCAGTTTCTTGCGTATTTTCCGCTGTTACCTCTACTTCTTCCTTGTTTATATCTTTATTTTCCATACTGCTTTCCTAAATTATTTATTGCTTTCTCTTAATCAAATCCTTTGCCAACTGTTTATTTATGCCATAATGACAGTTTTTTGGTGAGTGGTGAAGAGTAGAGATTGGAGAAGGGTGAATGGTGAACTGTAAACTAAACCGTGAACTGTATAGATTGACTGATGCGATGCTTCCTTCGTCAGCATGACAAGGTTGTACCATTCATTTTTATAATAAAGATAACTTTCTTACTATTGACGGTGTCCTGAGGGAACGAAGGGTCGCATCCTAGATATTCGTGAGTGGTGATGGGAGATGAGAAAATCTTCTAAATAAGAATAAATATCACAAAGAACAAAAAACGAAGAGCGAACCGTGCAAATAGAAACGAAGTGTATATTCATCGAACACTAAAACAAATATTAACTAAGTGAGATAAAGAACAAAGAGCACAACGCTCAAAAAAAAATCAATCATACAGATTTTCAAACGCTTGGGATAACGTTGAAAAATGAAAGGAAAAATCTAATTTCTCTACTTTACTACAGCTAACATATTGTCCTGCTGTGACAAGCATCGCTTTTTCGCCTAAAACTAAGCGCAATACCCAGGTGGGAACTGCAGGTAAAATCATTTTTCGATTTAGGGCGTGACAAAGTGCACGCGTAAAAGCCTTATTTGTTTCGGGTTGGGGAGCTACTGCATTAAAGGCACCTGCTAGTCTGTGATCCATGACAAAGAGAAATAGGCGAACTAAATCGGTCAGGTGAATCCATGAATAGTATTGTTTTCCCGATCCCAATGGTGAGGCCAGGTAGTATTTTGCCATTTGTTCAATATGGGGCAAAGCCCCTCCATCTCGGGATAGTACTAAACCAATACGCAACAAAGCTACGGGTATACCCAAATCTTCAAAACGTCGATTTTCTCCTTCCCATTGTTGAACCACTTTACCTAAAAAATTAGTCGCTGGCGTATAATTATCTTCCGTTTGTACCGCATCAAGGGTATCGTAGATCCCAACCGCTGAAGCACAAATGACTTGTTTCACTTGATGTGGATGTTGTTGCAACAATCCATACAGGGTTTGAGAAGCCTCTACTCGACTATGGATGATCAACTGCTTGCCTTTGGAAGACCACGATCCGTCAATTGAACTCCCTGCTAGATGGAAAATAACCTCCACTCCTGCTAAACAGGCTGGATCAATTTCACCTTGACGGGGATTCCAAAAAAATCCTTGACAACCTGGCAATGCCATCAATTTATCTTTGGCTGTAGTCACAAAAGCAACCTCAATATCCCTTCCTTGCAGTTGTTGTACTAACTGCTTTCCCACTAATCCCGTTGCTCCAGTAACTAAAACTCTCATGGCCTGTTTTTTTCTTATTTCTCCGTTCTCTTTTCTTTATTTCTTCGCTCTTACTTTTAAAGTCCATTCAAAATTAAAGGTAGATACTTCATCTCCTTTTTCATCAATTCCCACAGATTTCATCCAAATAGTCACCCCTTCTTGGGTGTCAATGGCCTTTTGAATCGCCTCATCTAATAAATGTCCCTCTGTACAAGTAAACGAAATTTTTCCCGTTGCTTTTTTTACAAAGACGGAATTGTTTTGCGCAACTAACATGGAAATACGTTGACCACTTTCACTGATTTTCTTCATCACTAAAGCTCCTGTGGACAACTCTGCAGCCATAGCTTGTACAGCAAAATACATCGAGCGAAAAGGATTTTGATTCGCCCATTTGTGACGAACTGTTGTTGTCGCTTCTGTGTCAGAAATACGTCTTAATCGCACCCCTGTCCAATAAGCAGAAGGCAACTTAAAGAATAAAAATTTATTGATAGACGAAACTGAAAATTCCATAGTGTACCTGTTTTATTTTCCCCTAAATATACAAAATTATACCATAATTTACTTGTTTATCACTTTTATTCCCTCCCTCCTTATGTCCTTTACACCTTTTTGAATCAATATTGTATCCTTAGAATCCCCTCTTAACAAACCACAGTAAAAACCAAGATACAAGAGGGTTAGCCTCTAATTTCACTTCTTTTCTTCCTAGTCTTAATTGTTAAACTAAAGTTAATTTTAAGTACTTTGTTATACATAGTACATGCCTTTAACCATATCTTTGCATAAGATAAATCATTGAACCTATGAATAGTGAAAATACAAAAGCTCAAATGCGCAAGGGTATCTTAGAGTTCTGTATCCTTTCCATTCTAAAAGAACGCGATTATTATACTTCTGAAATATTAGAAGAGCTTAAAAAAGTAAAGCTTTTAGTGGTAGAAGGAACGGTATACCCTTTACTAACAAGACTCAAAAACGGAGATTTGTTAAGCTATCGTTGGGAGGAATCTAATGCAGGCCCTCCGAGAAAATATTACAAACTAACACCAAAAGGAGAACAATTCTTAGGAGAATTAGCAGAGACATGGGAAGAATTAGCCCATGCAGTACAAGAGATAACCACAAAAAATCAAGACCATGAATAGAACGCTAACTATAAATATCGGTGGTTTAGTTTTTCACATTGAAGAGCAGGCTTTCCAACACTTGGAACAATACATCAAAGCGATTCGCCGATCTATTGCTATCGAAGAGCAAGAAGAAGTGGTACAGGATATTGAATTGCGCATTGCTGAAATATTCAATTCCAAAATAACGACAACCAAACAGGTCATTACGTCAGAAGATGTGGAAGAAGTGATTCGCATCATGGGCCGTCCAGAAGATTATTCCCTAGATGATGATACCACGACACAACAACACAGCGAACAGACCTATTATAGAGAGAAAAAATTATTTCGCGATACGGATAGTCGAATTTTAGGTGGTGTACTTTCTGGCTTGGCCCATTATTTTAAGATTGATACAGTTTGGGTGCGTTTAATTTTCATCTTTTTAGTTTTCTTTTACGGAACAGGGATTCTACTGTATTTTGTCTTGTGGATCATCATTCCCAGTGCAAAAACAACCAGTGAGAAATTGGACATGATGGGAGAGCCTGTCAATATAGAAACAATTGAACGCAAAATTAAAGAAGGGGTTGATTATACTGCAAATAAAATCAATTCCATGGATTATGACAAGTTCAAAACACAAACACAACGCGCAACCAATCAGGGAGCTAAAGTCATTCGCTACATTTTTGGAATTGGTTTCATTGTCGTTGCTGTTGTGGGGATGTTGATTAGTTTTTTTATCAACCTTATGATCATTGTCAACACTAGTTTTATTGTCAATCAATTGGATCTCCCGGAACTTCTCATTGACCCTAACATACCTCGATGGATTTTGCACACCTGCATGAGTCTCATTATGTTCTTACCTTTTATTATTATGTTACTGTTGGGGTTAAAATTACTCTATACTAATATGAAGTACATTTGGATTACGGCCATCACTATTTTTGTGTTGTGGATTGGTAGTTTAATTGGACTATCCGTGATGATCATCAATGGAGATACCGAGCATTTTGTACGCAATAAAACAGGCTATGGCTATACGGTGACGTATTCCTCTAAGGGACAACATACAGCTGAAGATCAAACCTTGTTTACCACAAATAAAGATCTTGTTTTACAACTGAAAAGTCCAATTGCTGCGGCAGATTCAACAAAAAACAAAATTGAAATTGTTCCCTCGTATCAAGACAATACCTATGCGCGTTTTAAAACGGCATCACAAGACGATCAATACACGATTGAAACCGAAGAGGAAGACGCCCATTTTGTCATTCACCTTACACAGGAACAGTTTGATTTAGAACAACCGATGACAGTTTACTTGCCTATAGGAAAGAAAATATTCATCAAAGAAGAAGTACAACCCTATTTATTTCAATCCGCCCAAAAGGAGATGAAAGCTGGGGATCACTGGTATACGATGCAAGAAGACTTTACGTTGACTTGTACCGACTGCAACTAAAAAAGGGAGCTGATGCTCCCTTTTTTTATTTTATAAACCGTTAACTGTTAACCGTCAACTGTCAACCTATAATTACATCGTAGCTGCTTCGTTTTGAGCGTCGATAATCATTTGTTCATTTGCCTTGATAGCAAACTCTACGCGGCGGTTTTTTGCTCTTCCTGCATCCGTATCATTACTTGCAATTGGATCAGCAATTCCCATTCCTTCAGTAGCTAAACGCTTGTTTGATACGCCATTTTGCATTAAATACGTTTTTACTGCATTGGCGCGTTGTCTAGACAATTTTAAATTGTATTCTTCTCTACCTGTATTGTCTGTATAACCAAAAATACTAATGTTTGTATTCGGATTATCTTTGAATACAACGATTAATTTATCTAAGTTTTGTTTGGCTTTATCTGTTAAGGTCGCTTGATTCAGATTAAAGTTAACTGAGCTTTCTCCTAGGATTAATTTAATCCCCTCTCCTACTCGTTCTACTTGTGCACCTGGTACGGTTTCTTCAATTTGACGCGCTTGCTTGTCCATATTGTTTCCAATAACCCCACCAGCAGCTCCACCAATCACTCCTCCTAATACGGCTCCTAAAGCACTATTTCCACCTTTTCCGATGTTATTTCCAAGGATTCCTCCGATAATGGCTCCTCCAGCAGCTCCAATTGTAGCTCCTTTCTGTGTATTATTCGCATTTTTGACAGAGTCACAGCTTGTCAGCGATACAGAACCCAATAGCAGAGCTCCTGCTAAAAAGGTTGTAGTTGTTTTTCTCATAATATTACCTTCTTGTTGTTGATTCTTAATTCTTTACAAAGTGATATGTTACATCATACCCTTGTCCATCTACGTAAAAATTATCAATCAAATCAAAACTAGTAGCGGTTTGATTTTTAACTTTCATCTTGTACCCTGTGGTAACGTTTTTAGCTTTTAATCCAGCATCGACAAATTTGAACTCAAATTCTCCATTTGGATTAACAAACCATTTAAAATTACTTTCAAACATAGGGCACGAATTTCCTCCTCTTAAACTGACCACACCTGTGTTGTTGTTTGAAACAAATTTCCACTGACTCCCATTAAAGCAGTGAGCATCAGCGATATTGAAA
>JASLHL010000130.1 GCA_030152225.1 Flavobacterium sp.
AGAAAATTTAGCTATCATTGGATCATAGACCATAAGTTGATCGCACAAGGTGGAAATAAAAAAATGTTCTGGAATGGAAAAAAATGGGAGAAATACAAAGAAAAACTGCCTCTAAAGAATCAACCGATACTATTTGATGACAAGGATTTTATTGTTTACAGAGCTTGCCATGGAGAATGGGGAGGAACAATTTATTTTTATGAGAAATCAACTGGAAAAACCTACTTTACAGCCTCTACTTGTGCAAATACCGTTTCCAAAACAGATGAAGGTTATCAAGTATTGGCTCATTTAGGTCATATGTTTGGTGTTAGTGAGATAAAACTTATTCCTGACCCCAGAAAATTGACCGAAACTAAATCGTATGGAACGAACAAAATCGTTAATGGACAGGCGTTAGGATATACAGACAAGTCAAATGCTTTTATAAACAAACTTGACTTGTATGGAATTCAACTTTTTTCTTCCTTTACTTTTGAAGGAAAAGAGCTTTTCATTGTTCGTATCGAGGATTTGACTTTCCTTGCAAAAATCCATAACAATGAAGTTGAACTTGTTCATCCTTTATTTTTTAACGATTTATACACGCACCAACCTATTACAACAAAATTTGGGACCTATACCTTAGTCAATATAGATCATTACGGAACAGGTCTTTATAGAGAAATTTCAACACTGATACTACACAAAAATACAATAAAGAAGATAGACTGGAATGAGAATCACAATCGTTAGGTACATATCTCGAGATAATGACGTTATTCAAAAGACCTTAAATAAAAGAAAACTCGTAAACCAGTGTCCTTTTTACATTACTTACTTCTGTTCAATCTCTTTTCTCTTCTTCTCAAAGTCATTAATTACTACATAAACATCATAAGAAATAACATTAAGAATAGTATTGACAACCGCTTGAGTTTCAACATAACCAGCTGTACTAATCAATCCTTTTATCAATAATGATTCTGAAGGATATGTTTCTCTTTGCATTAAGACTTTGATATCCTTAGTGCTATTTAGCTTACTATCATACACAGTGCCTTCTAAACCGAAATAAAAAGAGTTCTTTACAGCACTGCCTATAACATCCGTACTCGTATTGCTTTCTACTGTTTCGTAACTAATTAGTTCATTAAAGAGTAGCTTATCTACAGTTAATACATAATCAGCTTCTGCTTCAAAATATACATTTCTCTTCGCTAAATAAAATTCTAATTGCTTCTCTACCTGAAAAAATTGAGATAAACTATCAAGATTAACTCCCTTTAAGAATAGTAAATTCCCTTGTTTCCATCCAATCGTATCAATTGTAGCACCTATCGTTGGATCAAACACGACCTTAACGCCTATTGGTTGATCCAATACTTTGCCCTTCATTTTTTTATTCCTGAGGTTGTTTTCTACATTTAACCATACTAGATCCAAACTACAACTAGACAGTAATAAAGCAGCAAAAACGATAAACACAGCACCTAACCTCATCCTTTTCCTTTTTTTAATAGTAGATTTATTGCAATACTACGGATTTAGCTTTTGATACTAAAGGTTATCAATCATTAATTCAAAAGAAATTGGATAAGCAAGCTTTACTTGTACTAACTTGCTCTATAACAGCTAAAATACTAGCTAAAAAAGGCCTCTTCTTTTAACTATTGATTACTATTGGCGATCTGTACCTACCTTCGTTTAACAAAAGAAGCGCAATCCATTCTGTGATTAGATTTTGCTATTTTAATTCCAATTCTTTTGGGAAAATTTCTTTTACTATTGGTGTTGTGGGATTTTGGATGAAGGATAATCATTTCAATTTCAGTCCATCATTTAGTAAAGTAGACTAACGTCTAACGGGAAGAAAATACAGAACTTCATACCTCCTACTCCATAAAACCTTTATTGACGTCCTTCTCACCTCACAAAAAATAAATAATATTTTATTATTAATTTTTAATCTGTAAATTTAGGGTTAAATAATTGATTTTTTTATCTATTTGGATTCGTTTATATAGGAATCCATCTCTTCTATTTTTATAGTCAACATGATACTTAAAACCAGGTAAACTATGCGTAAACAATTCGTTATTTTTTCAACTTTACTTTTGATTGTACTGCTTCTACTCGCTGTATTTTTAAATAAAAATTGGAGTATTTTTTTCGTCATTACATTATTCTTTGTCCTTATGGGCTACCAAGATATGTATCAAAAGAAGCATACGCTGAGACGGATTTACCCTATTTTTGGTCGACTTCGCTATGTGATGGAAGAACTTCGTCCGAAAATGTATCAATATTTTATTGAATCGGACACGGATGGTAAGCCGATCAGTCGCATTGATCGCGCAACGATTTATCAACGAGCTAAAAAAGAATTAGAAACGATTCCTTTTGGGACGCAATTAGACGTATATGCTGAAGGCTACGAATGGATGTGTCATTCCATTGCTCCAAAAGCATTTGATACGTTGAACCACAATCCTCGCGTACTATTTGGCAACAAAGATTGTAAGCAACCCTATTCTGCTAGTATTCTCAATATTTCGGCCATGAGCTTTGGTTCGTTAAGTGCTCAGGCCGTGGAAGCCATGAATGGTGGTGCAAAATTGGGGAATTTTGCCCATAATACGGGAGAAGGTGGAATAAGTCCGTATCATTTGAAAAATGGAGGAGACTTAATTTGGCAAATTGGTACGGGATATTTTGGCTGTAGAGATGAACATGGAGCCTTTGACCCTCAATTATTTGCTGAAAAAGCAAAATTGCCTAACGTTAAAATGATCGAGCTAAAAATTTCGCAAGGGGCTAAACCAGGGCATGGCGGAATACTTCCTGCCTCAAAAAACACCGTTGAAATTGCGGAAATTAGACATGTGAAACCGCATACGATTGTTGCCTCTCCTCCTTATCACTCTGCTTTTAATTCGCCGTTGGAATTAGTTGAGTTTATTGCGAAATTACGAGATCTATCGGAAGGCAAGCCTATTGGGTTTAAATTGTGTATTGGACATAAAGCAGAGTTTATATCGATTTGTAAGGCCATGGTTCATTTAGATACGTATCCTGATTTTATTACAGTAGATGGCGGAGAGGGTGGCACAGGAGCGGCTCCTCAAGAGTTTTCGAACTATATGGGCGCTCCTATGTTAGACGGATTAGCCTTTGTGCATAATATTTTAACGGGCATGGGACTTCGTCAACACATTAAATTAATCGCTTCTGGCAAAGTAACCTCTTCGTTTCATATCGCCCGAGCCATGGCTTTAGGTGCAGATACCTGTAATGCAGCTCGAGCGATGATGATTGCCGTAGGGTGTATTCAAGCGCTTTTGTGTAATACCAACCGATGCCCTACTGGAATTGCTACCCAAGACCCTAAGCTGACTATAGGCTTGGATGTTGCAGACAAGAAAATACGAATGGCAAATTATCACAAAGGAACAATCGAGAGCTTTGTAGAATTATTAGGCGCCTCAGGACTTGATGATATGAAAAACATTACACGAAACCATATTTATAGACGAGTGGCATTAAACGATATGTTGACCTATGAAGAGATTTTTCCTTCTATAGAAGTTGGAGCTTTACTTTTAGGTAAAATTCCCGACAGATACAAACAAGATTTTGATCAGGCCAATATGAATCAATGGGGGATTTCACCTAAGGGATAAGTCCCGCAGTCCCCTATTTTTTTCGTTCTATTTGAACGCCAATCTTAAATAATTCTATCGCAACGTGAACCTAGATCAAGAAAATTGGTTGAAATATTTTTTTTTATTTTTGACAATTAAATCTCTCATTTCACTCCTTTTTATTTATATTTGACATATCAGATTTAAGAAAAAGCAACTTATTTCCGATTTTATTTACTACATCCTGTATTTTAGTGGTACCCCTTGTTTTTTGCCCTTAAACATAAAGCACAAAACAAGGCTATTTGCCCTAATTCGACTCCCAATACACGATTATGACCGTCTCCCTTTTGCAGTTTTTCTACGCAAGAGAAGTGAATCCCCTTGGCTTTAAAAGCAGTTGTAATGGGTTCTTCTCCTACTAGAATTAGTGCGAAAAATACCCCCTATACCTTTACCTCTTTTCTATTTCTGATTTCCTATTGGTATCAGATGGGCCTTGTTGTGCCTACAAAAACGAAGTATTGGTCGCTCGTATCTTTTTTTTAGTCTCCCCATTCTAAATTTAAAATACATTCACATGAAAAACAAAATTCAATTTTTCGCCTTTATCTTCTGGGGGTTTACGTCTTTTTTTGTTTGTAGTCCCCTTGCATATAGTCAAGAAAACTTAGTACTCAACCCCGGTTTTGAGGACGTGATTCAAGACAGTTTGTCTTGTACTTATTATGCCTCAAGCAGTCGTTTTAATGCAGCTATAGAACATTGGATAAATCCCACCAATGCAACCGCAGACCTTTATCACATGAGTTTGAGTGGACTCTGTACCATGAATCCTTTTGACGATTTCAATCAAGCAAATCTTCCACCGAGAACAGGGGATGCCATGGTAGGACTTGTTTTATATACCGAAGACGATGAAACGCCTAATGGAGAGGAGCCTGTCGAATACAAAGAATATGTACAAGGCAAATTAAAGACCCCCTTAGTTCAAGGGTCAACTTATTTAATTCGTTTTTACACCATAATAGGAAATAGGAGCATATACGCCTTAAATAATATAGGATTTAAGTTTTTAGAAGCCCCCTACCATCAAGCCAATGAAAATACTATTCGGCTAACTCCTGATTTCAACTATACAGCTGTTCTAGATTACAATGAGCAGGAGGAATGGACGCTTATGGAATTTGAATATACGGCTCCAACTTCTGGTATCCAATACTTTCTCCTTGGCAATTTTTTTAGTACAGCAGAAACGATTATTCAGAGGCGAAATTTTCGTTCCCGTGATAGTGAAGCTTACTACCTCTTTGACGATTTTTCTATTACGGGTCTAACTTCTACTTTTGACCCCATAGGTCCTTATTGTGAGAATACCCTATTCATACTACCTCAAACCTCTAGAGAAGGATATTCCGGTACTTGGTCACCTGCAATTAACAACCAAGAAACAACAACTTATACATTTACACCCGACGAACCACATATCCAACCAACGACCCTGACCATTGAAATTACACCACCCAACCTAGATCTTCTCTTTGACCTACCTACTGCCCTTTGCCAAGGGGCTGAGTTTACCCTACCTACACAATCCGAAAATGGAATACCTGGTAGCTGGTCACCTGAGCTGAATACACAAAGAACAACAACCTATACATTTTATCCTACAAAAGAAAATTCCTGTTTTCTACCCTATCTTACAAAAATAGAAGTTCTCCCCCTACCAAACTTTACCTTGGAACACTACTGCAAGAACGGTGACTTACTAATCCAAGCTATTCTTCCCTTTAAAGAAAAAAGGACAAGTCTATCGTGGCGTATTAACGATCATCTTATTGATGATACTTCAGCGACAATCAAGTTGTCCGACTATGCACCACTACTTCATGCTGAAATCACAACGATTGAAGCTACCCTTGTGGATGAAAATAGTTGCACAAGTACAACTAGTCTTGAACTCGAAGACACTCAACAGTATTGCTTTATTCCCAAGGGGATTTCACCCAATGGGGATGGTCTGAATGATATTTTTGATCTTCATACGTTTGGAGGGGTTGCTATCCAAATTTTTAACCGCTATGGGGTAAAAGTATATGAGCAAACCCACTATACGAATCAATGGGAAGGCCAGTCAAACAAGGGGAATCCCCTACCCTCAGGTACGTATTTTTACCAATTTGTTACACCACAAGGGGAGTCTATCAGTGGATGGGTTGAAGTGATACGCTAGTTTCATCGACCCGCTGAAGAACAGGATTCACAAGCTAAAAGAACTATTTTTGGTTATTCCTCTATGCATAACAAGCTTTTATTTGTAGCATTTAACTACGGTAGCTTGTCTATCCCAATGGAGGAATAACCTTTACTAATTCCTATAATCAATTCAAAAACAAATGAAGAGACTTTGCAAGGTCTACCCTTGTTTTAGTACTACTTTTGGTATTCTTTGTGCTAAATCAACCTGTGATTCGAATAGCCTAGAAGCATAAACAGGAAAGGGTACAATGACCATTTAGCACTTAGTTTCTTTTTTTTTAAAGCACTACTCCTGTTCTATTTTAGCGTACAACAGTAAAATAAAACTAAGTACTAAACTGATACCCAATGCTCCAAAAAACCAAGGAAATTCACTTCCCGTTCGCTCATTAAATGGCTCTGTATGAGCTTTAAGCACTAGCGTTTGTGCAGGATTTTTTTGTCCCATACTCCTCAGTGCTTGAACAAAACCCTCTTTATCTTTTGAGGTGTCCATGCGTTCTAAAAAAGTAAATTGTCGAAAATCAGTCCCATCTACTTCTGCTTGGATTTCTTTTCGCATTCGATTAAATAAAAAATGCCGCTCCTTGACATTTGTGGGCCCATTGTAGCTTTTTTTATACATTCTACCCATCCAATACGGGTGATCAATAGTTCCTCCGTCGCTATAGCGCTTTGTAATGGGAAACAAAAGATATACTTTCAAAGATAAATCATTACCCGTTTTTCCTGAAACACGTAGCTCTTCATACCTAGCCAAAAGTGTGGTATCAATATGATAGCGATTTAATGTGTAGTACTTAGATTCTTTTTGCTGGGTAAGTTCAGCAATCTCTTCTAACGCAGTCAACTGTCCTGTGGCCTTGCTCAAATAGCTCTGTGCAATTATAGTAGGAATAGCAATAGTCAAGGTAAAAACAACATAATAAGCTTCTCTCCATTTCTTCTGCTTACCATACAACCGCTTTACAATAGGTCTTAGTAGAAAGAAAACCAATAAAGCTGCTAATAGTAAAGGAATATAAAGTCCCAACACATCTTCTCTGAGCTTTAACGAAGATAAGAACATCAGGTGTACAAGTGAATACAAAAACAGAAAAACCAAGGCTATTCCTAATAAAGGAAGGAAAATCAACCGTATTTTAAGGAGTGTATCTTTCATGTAGTACATCGATAAGTAAAAGAAAAACGTTAATTTTAGTAAAGCTAAACGGTTTTAACAGAACAAAAAAGTAATTTCCCTGTGTTTCTTTCCTTTCTTTAAAATACCTAATATTAGCGATTGTATGATCTACTCCCTAGGGCTTATCTTTATTTCTAGCATGAGACAATTAATAAGGTGGGAGTAACAGAGCGTTACTCGCCTTTCATGAATTAAAATCCTCTAGTACTATTTGTATGCAACTACCAAACCACTGGCACCAATTTATTGCGCTTTTTCATAAAAAATTTGATTCAGCACTCGTTTTTGATTCTATTCGCATTTTTGAAGATAGCCTAGCAGTTAACGAACGATACAACACCCATGAATTTGACATTTACCTCCCTCACTATCTTCCAATAGCCGATGATTCTGGAGGTCAGGTTGCTGTTATTTCCAAAGATGAAGCAGATACTAAAGTATATCTTACGTCTTATGGCACATTAGAGAAGGGTGACTTTCAAGTGCTCGATCGCGATTTGATCCATTGGATGCAACGAAAATTTCCCTTTGAGCAAGCGCCCAAAATAAAACATCTACAACAAACAGAAGAACAGCAGATTCACTATGATTTTGTTGCACAACAACTACATCAAAAAAGTAGTTTATATCCCTCGATCTTTCACTTTTGGGATGATACGTATTCCATTCCAACTATAGGATTACCAGAAAATTATCCCACTTTAGCTACCTTGCTTGCTTTTCAGGAAGGTTATGCCTTTAGTCGAAATCTAACGGAATCACTTTGTGGCACACAAGAAGGTGACTTTAACTCGAATTGGCTCGTTATTGCTACAAACTATTTTGCAGATCCTTTTTTTATTGATTGGAGGGAAGCTGAAGAAAATTTCCCTGTTTATTTTGCCTTTCACGGCGCAGGTACTTGGAGACCGATACGCATTGCGGCGAGTATCTCAGCTTTTAAACAGACTCTTCGCACCTTGTTTGATGCTCGTTTTGATCAACAAGAACTAGCACTTTTAGTGGAACAAAGGGAACCGTCCACGAATGAGTTTTGGATGGAAGTGTACCAAAATGTAGTAAGCAATATTGAAAATGAAAAGAACCTAGAGTCTGGAATTCCTACTGATGATACGCATTGGCGTGAGGCTGCGTTATACATTACGGCTTTAGGTCCCAATAAAATGAAAGTCATTGCTCTGTTAAAAGAACACTATAACCTCTCTGGAGCAGCGGCCCTCCAACTGAGTAAAAGTGATCGCATACTGTATAAGGAGGGTTGGTTCAAATGGATTCAACAGGAGTATGATCATGTGGTGCAATTGGGTGCTACGGCGGAAATTGTACTGCGCTAAAGCAACACCTTTGCTCGATTTTTCCGAACGCTTTTTTTGTTTATTTTTCCCCCTCTCATCCCTCACCTTTATTTCCGTTTACAACAACAAAAAAAACTTTCTCATTCTTTTAAATTAACCGAAAAAAAAAGACTATTTTTTTATCTTAGTATAAAGAATTATTTTTCATTTTTATAACGACACAACAAACAGCCATGAGAAGCTTTACTATACTGCTACTACTCCTAACGAGTACTCCTTTTTTATACAGTCAAAAAAATACCTTTATCAGTTATGAAATTGGACTTAGCCATACCAAGTATTCTTTTCATGGAAATACAAATTTAGCTTTATCAGCACGAGTTGAGACTGCTATTCCCATGGGGCTTATTACCCAAGAGATCACCAAGAATTTTTACGTTGAAACAGGTTATACAACTGATTACACCATTTTTAGTTTTGTTGATAAGACAGCAGACAAGGAGTATTGGTATTCGTTATTTTATCGAAATGGAAAACAAATTCCACTCCGAGTTCAATTTAGATTGCCCTTATTTAATCATAAATTCAGTTTATATACCCTCTCGGGTGTTTCCTATTCATTTGGATTAAAAGAAAATAATTTAGGAATGAACAACAATGACTATTTTACCGTTACTGATTTCTATATGCAGCGCGATTTTTTCTTAGGTCAACTTGGTGTTGGTTTGGATTTCAATTGTGGCAAGAACATTTATATAGGGGTAAAGTTCCAACGTGATTTTGCCTTCCAAGACACCGTAGATATCAAAGGATATATTGAAAATCAAACCCCTTTTTCCATAAGACATCGAGCACATGCTAGTATGTTTAGCTTTCGCGTGGGGTATCGTATTAGTAGCCTCTGGAATACTAACTAATTGTTGATCTCCTCTAGCTTATAATTTGTTTTGATCTTCGATAAATCTATGCTGCGATTTGCTCTTTGCTGTAAACCATAACCTAACATCGTTAACATATTGATAATATTGGAGTAACCTTTACGTTAAAGTAAACGATGTTTTTTGTGGTAATGAAACAGCTATACATTCATACACGAAAAAGTCTGCTTATTTTATCGGCTTTGCTCCTTATATCCTGTGGAGATAAGAACCATTCCATCAAGATGAAGGGATCCGATACAGAGGTGAACCTTGCGGTAAACTTGGCAGAAAAATACACCGAAGTAGATGCTACCTTTAGTATTGCGATATCGGGTGGAGGATCTGGAATTGGGATTACTTCTTTACTAAATGGACAGGCGGACATTGCCAATTCTTCTCGTCCTCTCTCAGAAAAGGAGATTGAGCAATTC
>JASLHL010000144.1 GCA_030152225.1 Flavobacterium sp.
GAGGTCAGTAAATACGGTATATTTAGAAAACTTATCAACAAAGTGGGTAAAAGTGGGTAAAAGTGGTAAAAAAATAATTACATTTGCTAAGTATACATAAAATTAAATTTTGACGTCAATTATCGGTACATATGAATGTAAAGTCGATACCAAAGGTAGGGTATTGGTGCCTGCTTCTCTGAAGAAGCAGTTGCCTGCTATTGCCGATGGTTTTGTGCTGAAGCGATCGGTATTTGAAACATGTTTAGAATTGTGGCCAATGGCTGAGTGGGAGAAGATGATGGTGAAGATCAATAAGTTAAATCCCTTTGATAAAAAAGTAGATACGTTCATCCGTGCTTTTATGGCAGGGGTTAAGAAAGTTGATATTGATGATGCAGGTCGTTTGCTAATAGCAAAGGATCTGTTGCAGTTTGGTAGCATTACAAAAGAAATTGTAATGGCATCGAAAGTAAATATCGTAGAAATATGGGATAAAGACCTGTATGAAGCTACTTTAGAACCAGATGATTTTGACTTTGGCGCATTGGCACAAGAAGTAATGAGTAATATAAGTTTTGATGACTAACGATTTATACGCATATCATAGACCTGTTTTATTAACAGAAACAGTGGATGGATTGAATATCCGTCCAGATGGTGTTTATGTTGATGTGACTTTTGGAGGAGGAGGCCACTCACGAGAAATATTGAGCCGCCTAGGAGAAAATGGAAAATTATTTGCTTTTGATCAGGATGATGATGCAGTGAAAAATGCAATTGATGATCCTCGATTTGTTTTGATCAATCAAAATTTTAGATACTTAAAACGCTACTTGAGATTTTATGGAGTACGTGAAGTAGATGGAATACTGGGAGACTTGGGAGTTTCTTCTCATCAGTTTGATGTAGCAGAACGCGGATTCTCTACTCGTTTTGATGGCGAGCTTGATATGCGAATGAACCAAAATGGAGAATTGTCAGCGTATCACGTAGTAAACGACTACGAAGAAAAAGATTTGAGGTATGTACTTAGTGTATACGGAGAATTAAAAAATGCAGGATCTATGGCTTTTGCTATTGTAAAAGCAAGACAAGAGGGAGAAATAAAAAATACAGATCAGCTGAAACAAGTGCTATCTCGTTTTTTACCCGCACATAAAAGTGCTAAAATATTAGCACAAGTATATCAAGCAATTCGCATTGAAGTAAATCAAGAGATTGAGGTGCTGAAAGAATTGTTGGAACAAAGTGTTGAGGTGCTAAAAGAAGGAGGGCGATTAAGTGTGATTTCGTATCACTCGCTCGAAGATCGATTAGTGAAACGCTTTATGAAGAATGGGATGTTTGAAGGAGAACCAGAGCGCGACATGTTTGGACGATTTGAAGTGCCGTTGAAACAATTGGGAAAATTAATTGTACCAACGGATGAAGAAATAGCAGTAAATAACCGAGCTCGATCAGCGAAGTTGAGAGTTGCAGAGAAAAAATGAAAAAAACAATAGCAAGTCCCGTAGATATAATAAAGGCAAAGATTCTTGTGAACGAGAATTCAGCGAGAACTTGGGGTTTTATTATATATGTGATTGTGTTGGGTATGATTTTGATTGGAAATACACAGCGATACGAATCGAAAGTGTTTAAAATTGGAAAACTAACACATGAGGTGAAAATGCTACGTGCTGAGTTTGTGGCAACGCGTTCAGAATTAATGGAACTGAAAATGGAGTCAACAATCACACGAAAATTAGAGGAAGAAGGAATTTATCCTTCCGAAACACCTCCACAAAAGATAAAGGTGTTAAAGGAGGAAGAAAATAAAACAGTGTGGAATAAGCTATGGCCCTAGGTAACAAAAATATTTACATCAATATTTATGTCGTCACTGCGATCGTGTTACTACTAGCAGGAGGGGTGGTTTATCGGTTACTGTTAATTCAGGGAGTAGAAGGAAGTGAACTTCGACAAAAAGCGCGAAGTGAAAATCGAGTGAAGGAGGAAGTAATAGAAGCCAATAGAGGAAATGTTTATTCTGCTGATGGAAGCTTATTAGCGACCTCAGTACCGGTCTTTGAAATACGTTTTGACGGGGTAGCACCCAAACAAGAAGTTTTTGAAAAGGAAGTAAAGCCTTTAGCTGATTCGTTGGCTATGATGTTTAATAAAACTAGCGGACATTACGAGAGTATGTTGCGCAAAGGAAGAGCATCTAAAAGCAGGTATATTCTAATCGCTCGAAATTTGAGCTATGTCGAATATGTGCGAATTAAAAATTTCCCTCTATTTAAAAGAGGAGGGAATGGCGGTGGATTTATCTCCTCTCAAAAGACAGTTCGCCAGCATCCTATCGGAAGAATTGCGAAGCGTACCATTGGTTACGAACGCAAGAATGAAGATGGAACATTCGGAAGAGTGGGCATTGAGGGGGCTTTTACAGATTACCTCAGTGGATTTGATGGCAAACGAAAAATGCAAAGCTTGGCAAAGAATCAATGGAAACCCATTAACGATGAAAATGAAATTGAACCGATTGATGGAAAAGATGTTATCTCGACCATTGATGTGTACATTCAGGATATTGCGCATCATGCTTTGTTACAGTCCCTAGATAAATACAGTGCCGACCACGGTTGTGTGATTGTGATGGAAACAAAAACGGGAGCAATTCGCGCGATTTCAAACTTAGGTAGAGATCCACAAACAGGAGCTTACTATGAAACGGTTAACTATGCAGTAGGAGAAAAGCACGAACCGGGATCGACCTTTAAAATTGCATCGCTATTAGCGCTGTTAGAAAAAAAACAAGTGGATACCGCTCGTGTATATGATACGAATAACGGGATGGTTCGCTTTTACAACGCAAGGGTCCGAGATTCCAAACACGGAGGCTATGGGAAAATTTCGTTGGCAAGAGGAATTGAAGTTTCATCCAATACAGTGATTACACAAGCTGTTGATGAGGCGTTTAAAAGCGATCCCAAAGTATTTACGGATTATTTAGGTGCTTTGTGGATGGATAAACCACTAGGATTAAAAATAAAAGGAGAAGCAACACCCTATATTCCTAAACCAGGACAAAAAGGATGGAGTGGACTAGCGTTGCCTTGGATGGCTTTTGGATATGGATTATCCGTAACGCCTTTGCAAACGCTTACCTTATATAATGCTGTAGCAAATAATGGAGAAATGGTAAAACCTTATTTCGTTTCTGAGATCAAAGAATTTGATCAAACGATAGAGAAATTTGATAAGGTAGTGCTGAATCCGCAAATCGCATCGCCAGAGGTAATCGCTCAAGTACAAGCTATTTTGGCGAATACGGTAAAGAAAGGAACAGGGAGAAAATTGTACTCAGCGAACTTTTCAATGGCGGGGAAAACGGGAACTGCACAGGTGAATTATGGTAAGGGAAAAGGATATGATTCAGATATGTATTATTCCTCTTCGTTTGCAGGGTATTTTCCAGCAGATAACCCAAAGTATTCTTGTATTGTGGTGATTCACAAGCCAGATCGATCCAAGAGTTATTATGGAGCAGATGTAGCAGGGCCCGTATTTAAACGTATTGCACAGAAGATTTATACGGATGTGCCAACGACAAAAGAACTAAGAGAATCGAATGAGGTACCTGAAAGTATTGCATCGAGTTACCAATCTTTTACAGTTCAAAACCAGTCGGGAGAATTGGTTATGCCAGACGTGAAAGGAATGCAAGTGATGGACGCCTTGCCTTTACTAGAAAACTTGGGATTAAAAGTACAAGTAAAAGGGGTAGGAAAAGTTAAAACACAGTCCATTGTTGCAGGACAAAAAATAAATAAGAATCAAAAAATAGTTTTAGAACTATCGTGAAAAAGATAAAAGACATATTATACAAAGTAGAGATACAGTCTATTGTTGGATCAACAGATACAACAATAGACCATTTGGCTTTTGACTCCCGTCAAGTAAGGTCAAATACTCTATTTATTGCCATTGTAGGAGAAGTAGCGGACGGACATACCTATATCCAACAAGCAATCGAGAAAGGAGCAACGGCTGTTGTATGTCAAGAATTGCCAGGTGAATTGGTCACTGGCGTAGTGTATGCTGTGGTAGAAGATAGCAATAGAGCATTAGCGGTAATTGCTGCTAATTTCTATGAGAATCCCTCGCATAAATTAAAACTAGTGGGCGTAACAGGAACCAATGGTAAAACGACCATCGCCACCTTGTTATATACTCTATTTACCAATTTGGGCTACAAAGTAGGATTGCTTTCAACAGTTAACATCCGAATAGGGGAAACTATTTATGAAACGTCACATACTACTCCAGATTCAATAACTATTAATGCGTATTTGAATCAAATGGCGGATGAAGGCTGTGAATTTTGTTTCATGGAAGTGAGCTCTCATGGGGTGATTCAACATCGTACGTTTGGTCTTCAATTTGCCGGGGGAATATTTACCAATTTGACCCATGACCATTTGGATTACCACAAAACGTTCGCTGCATATCGCGACGCCAAAAAAATGTTCTTTGATCAATTGAAAAAAGCAAGTTTCGCTTTAACTAATATTGATGATAAGAATGGACTAATTATGGTTCAAAATACGCAAGCTAAGGTTTGTTCGTATGCCTTAAAAAATATGGCAGATTACAAAGGACAGATCTTGGAAAGCCAGTTTTCGGGCATGTTGATGAAAATTAACCAGCAAGAATTATGGGTACAACTGATTGGGGCATTTAATGCGTATAATCTACTGGCGGTATTAGGTGCGGCTATAGAACTAGGTGTACCGATGGAAGAAGCTTTGGTTCACTTGAGTAAATTGACCAGTGTAGAAGGGCGTTTTCAATATATTGTTTCGTCTAAAAACGTAACAGCGATTGTGGATTACGCACATACACCAGATGCTTTAGCGAATGTAATTGATACCATTAACAGCATTCGTACCAACAACGAACAACTGATTACAGTTGTAGGCTGTGGAGGGAATAGAGATAAAACAAAACGCCCAGAAATGGGGAAAATAGCTTCTGATTTAAGTAATAAAGTGATTTTTACATCAGATAACCCTCGATTTGAAGAGCCTGCAGCCATATTGGAGGATATAGAAGCAGGTGTTGAACCACAACACAAGATGAAAACAGTGGTGGTTGAAGATCGAAAACAGGCTATTAAGTTAGCGTGTCAACAAGCAACTGCTGGTGATATTATTTTGATCGCAGGAAAGGGTCACGAAACATATCAAGAGATAAAAGGGGTAAGAAGTCATTTTAGTGACTTGGAAATAGTAAAGGAGTTTTTAGAACTATAGAAAAAGAAAAACAATTATGTTGTATTACGTATTTCAATACTTAGAAAGTTTATTCAAAATACCCGGAGCAGGTGTGTTTCAGTACATTACGTTTCGTTCGGGTATGGCGATGATCTTCTCGTTGTTGATCTCGATTATTTATGGAAAACGCATTATTAAGCGTTTGAGAACTATGCAAATCGGAGAAACAGTTCGAGAACTAGGTTTAGAAGGACAAAAAGAAAAGGCAGGAACTCCTACCATGGGGGGAATCATTATTATTATAGCAACACTAATCCCCGTATTATTGTTTGCTAAACTTGATAATATCTATGTACTCCTGCTTATTTTGACAACAGTATGGATGGGGATTATAGGGTTCTTAGACGACTATATTAAAGTATTTAAAAAAGATAAAGAAGGATTGAAAGGCCGATTTAAAGTAATTGGTCAAGTGGGATTAGGACTTATCGTTGGAGCAGTCTTGTATTTTAGTCCAGCGGTGACCGTTCGCGAAGTACCAGCCAAACACATGTTAAGTGAGGTTGCTGTAAGTCAGTATGACGTGAAATCAACCGCTACAACAATTCCTTTTTTCAAGAATAATGAATTTGATTACAGTATGTTAATCAGCTGGATGGGAGAAGGGGCAGCAGACTATGCTTGGTTGATCTTTATTCCCATTGTGATTTTCATCGTAACAGCGGTCTCGAACGGGGCAAATTTAACGGATGGGATTGACGGTTTAGCCGCAGGAACTTCTGCTATTTCTACCTTTGTGTTGGGTATTTTTGCCTTTATATCAGGGAACGTGATATTTGCGAATTATCTTGATATCATGTATATCCCGCATTCAGGAGAAATGACGGTTTTTGTCTCCGCATTCATTGGAGCGTTGATTGGATTTTTGTGGTATAACACCTATCCTGCTCAAGTGTTTATGGGAGATACGGGTAGTTTAACCATTGGGGGAATTATCGCTGTATTGGCTATTGCCGTGCGAAAAGAATTATTGATACCCGTATTGTGTGCTGTGTTTTTTGCAGAAACACTATCCGTGGTACTGCAAGTAAGTTATTTCAAATACACCAAAAATAAATACGGAGAGGGAAGACGTATATTTTTAATGTCGCCTTTGCATCACCATTTTCAGAAGAAAGGGTATCACGAAAGTAAAATCGTGACTCGTTTTTGGATTATTGCGATTCTGTTAGGTGTATTTTGTGTGATTTCATTAAAACTGAGATAATAAAATGAGGGTTGTTATTTTAGGAGGAGGAGAAAGTGGTGTAGGAACAGCTTTATTAGCCGTTGAAAAAGGATATGACACCTTTGTTTCAGATTATGGAGTAATTCAAGAGAAGTATAAAGAAGTTCTTATACATAATGCCATCGATTGGGAGGAAAAACAGCACACAGAAGCTAAAATAGTAAATGCCGATGTTGTGGTGAAAAGCCCTGGGATACCAGATAAGGCGCCAATCGTACAAAAAATAGTAGCAAAGGGAATTAGGATAATCTCAGAAATAGAGTTTGCTTACCCTTTTAATGATGCGTTGTCCGTTGGCATTACAGGTAGTAATGGAAAAACGACAACTACGATGTTAACTTACCATTTATTACAACAAGGTGGACTCAATGTCGGTGTTGGTGGAAATATTGGTCAAAGTTATGCGGAGCAAGTAAAGGTGGATCCTGCAAAATGTTATGTTTTGGAGTTGAGTAGTTTCCAGTTAGATGGAATAGAAACCTACAGACCCCATATTGCAGTAATCACTAATATTAGTCCAGATCATTTAGATCGATACGACTATAAATATGAGAATTATATCGCTTCAAAATTTCGAATTACGATGAATCAAACAGCAGATGACTATTTGATTTATGATTATGACGATGTAGAGATTCAGAAATGGTTGAGCGAGCATGAGGTAAAAGCACAGAAGTTACCTTTTTCTATCAAACATAAGTTAGAACGAGGTGCCTATGTGGAAGACGATAAAATTATAGTGAATATGAGTGATGAAAAATTTGTATTACCTATTAAGGACGTGGCACTAGAAGGGATGCACAACGTAAAAAATGTTATGGCAGCAACAACAATAGCGCAGTTAAAGCGAATTAGAAAGAATGTAATACGAGAAAGTCTGTCTGATTTTCAAGGTGTGGAGCATCGTTTAGAAAAAGTGCTGAAATTAGAAAATGTTCAGTACATCAACGATTCAAAAGCAACCAATGTCAATGCTACTTTCTTTGCTTTAGAAAGCATGAAAACACCAACAGTTTGGATTGTTGGAGGTGTAGACAAAGGAAATGATTACGATGAGTTAATGCCCTTGGTGCGTGAAAAAGTAAAAGCGATTGTTTGTTTGGGAATTGACAACCAAAAAATAAAAGCCGCCTATGAAAAGGTAGTCGATGATCTGGTTGAAGTACAATCCATGCATGATGCTGTTGTTCAGGCAAAAGCATTAGCTGAAGGCGGAGACACCGTTTTACTATCACCCGCATGTGCGAGTTTTGATTTGTTTACCAGCTATGAAGATAGAGGAAAACAGTTCAAAGAAGAAGTATTGAAATTATAAAATAAAATAAAGAAAAGGTAGATGATGAAAAAACTACTTTCATTGTTGTACGGAGATAAGATTATATGGGCATTAGCAATTTTATTGGCCATGCTGTCTTTTTTACCCGTTTATAGTGCGAGTACGAATCTAGTTTATACCATTGGAACAGGAAAGGCAACAACCGATTATTTGTTTCGACATTTCGTTCATTTATTTATTGGAATTTGCATCATGTGGTATTTTCACAAAAGAGATTATGCGCTCTTTCGGAAAATTGCCATCATCGGTATGCCCATTATTGCATTGATCTTGTTGTACACCTTATTAAAGGGAAATACAATTGGAGGAGCCAATGCAAGTAGATGGCTGAAAATCCCCTTGTTGGGACAATTTCAACCCTCTTCTACAGCGGCAATTATCTTGCTTATGTATGTGGCGCAATACCTTACAGGAATTAAAGATGAAGTAGTTACGTTTAAAACGTCCTTTTGGCAATTATGGGTTCCCGTATTGGTCATTATTGGACTGATTTTACCCGCTAACTTTTCCACGGCAGCCTTGATCTTTTGCATGGTCTGTGTATTGGTGTTTATTGGAAAATATCCCTTTAAATACTTGATGACAATCATCGGAATCGGTGCCTGTTGTATGCTTGTATTCGTTCTAGTAGCTAAAGCTTTTCCAGGAGCATTCCCCCATCGGGTGGATACTTGGATTAGCCGTATTGATCGCTTTGCTGGCCCCGATGATGGAACCCGAGATTTATATCAGGTAGAAAATGCTAAAATGGCCATCGCTAATGGTGGATTGTTCGGAGTTGGTCCTGGTAAAAGTGTATTGAAAAACTTTTTACCTCAATCTTCCTCCGATTTTATCTTTGCTATCATTGTAGAAGAATGGGGATTGCTAGGCGGATTTAGCATTTTAGGGATCTACCTCTTGCTTTTTTATCGCTTTCTCATTGCTGTGCACAAAGCACCTACCCTCTTTGGAAAGTTATTGGTAGCAGGATTGGGGTTTTATCTCATCTTCCAAGCGTTAATCAATATGGGAGTAGCCGTTTCACTTTTACCAACAACAGGACAAGCTTTGCCGTTGGTTAGTAGTGGTGGAACAGCAATCTGGATGACGTGTTTTGCCATTGCTGTTATTCTCAGCGTGACCAAAAAAGAAGCGGAAGTACAAGCAGAAGAACAAAAAAGACAAGAAGAAGAGCAAATGGAACAAGAAATGTTACATGATTTGCACTTAGAACGATTAGAAAAAAATAGTATAGAAGAATAAAAGCAAATGGAACGTAAACCGAAGTTTATCATTAGTGGCGGAGGAACAGGAGGACATATTTTTCCTGCATTGGCAATTGCCGACGAATTAAAGGCGAGATTTCCTGAAGCAGCTATTCTTTTTGTAGGAGCAGAAGGGAAAATGGAAATGCAACGCGTACCCCAAGCTGGCTATCCCATCGAAGGATTGTGGATTTCGGGTATTCAACGCAAATTGACCCTCGATAATTTGATGTTTCCTTTTAAGTTGTTGAGTAGCTTGAAGCGATCTAGAAAAATTATTAAAAATTTTCAACCCGATGTTGTTATTGGTACTGGTGGATTTGCAAGTGGAGCAGTGGTAAAAGTAGCAGCAGGAAAAGGAATTCCCACGCTTATACAAGAGCAAAACTCATTTCCAGGGATTACCAATAAGTTATTGGCAAAAGAAGTAGACAAAGTCTGTGTGGCCTATGATGGATTAGAACATTTTTTTCCGGCACACAAAATTATAAAAACGGGAAATCCAGTTCGTCAGGGGTTACTCGATATAGCAACAAAAAGAGACGAAGCCATCAGTCATTTTGGATTAGATTCATCAAAAAATACACTGTTGGTTATTGGAGGAAGTTTAGGCGCACGTAGAATAAACCAATTGGTAGAAGAACAATTGCCCTTGTTTAGCGAAATGGGGATTCAATTGATCTGGCAATGTGGAAAGTTCTACTACGAGGAATACAAACAATATGAGTCAGCCGCTGTACGCGTATGTGCATTTGTAGATCGAATGGATCTAGCCTATGCCGCAGCAGATAGTATTATTTCTCGTGCAGGAGCATCTTCAGTATCGGAGCTAGCATTAGTGGGAAAGGCAGTACTGTTTATTCCTTCACCTAATGTAGCAGAAGATCATCAGACCAAAAATGCGAGAAGTATCGTCGAACAAGATGCCGCACTTTTGATCAAAGAAAGCGAGTTGAATGAAAAGTTTGTTTCGACTTTTCAAGACTTGTTTAATGATAAAGAAAGACAGAAGGCTTTGGGACAAAAGTTTAGAACACTAGCTTTACCCACTGCCACAAAAGAGATAGTAGATCAGATCGTAGAATTAATGAAGAAGTAAAAAATGGATATAAATAGCATTAAGAGCGTATATTTTATCGGAATTGGAGGCATTGGTATGAGTGCTTTGGCTCGTTATTTTAAGTTCATTGGAAAAGAAGTTGCAGGATATGATAAAGTATCTACGCAATTGACACAAGAATTAGAAGTCGCAGGTATTGAGATTCACTACGAAGATAGCGTAGACTTAATCCGCGAAAATTATAAAGAGGTAGCCTCAACTTTAGTTGTCGTTACTCCAGCAGTGCCTCAAGAGCATACAGAGTGGAATTATTTCAAAAACAATCAATTTGAAATTAAAAAACGCGCGGAGGTTTTAGGCATAATTACCAAAGATACCTACTGCTTTGCGGTAGCAGGTACGCATGGTAAAACAACAACAACGAGTATCTTAGGGCATTTGTTGTTTCAAGCGGGATTAGATGTAACCGCTTTTGTTGGTGGAGTAGTTGAAAACTATCAAACCAATTTAATCGGAAGTGGTAAAACCATTACCGTTGTAGAGGCAGATGAATTTGATCGTTCTTTTTTGCGCTTGTTTCCCAATGTAGCCTGTATCACTTCAACAGAAGCGGATCACTTGGATATTTTTGGAACAGCAGAACAGATGCTTGTTGCATTTGAGGATTTTGCACAGCGATTGCCAGATGCTAATAAACTCTTCGTTACAGAAGCGGTGAGTTTAGATGGAATTCAAGTCGGATTTGATCCTACTTGTAGCTATAGAGCGACGAATGTAAAAGTGGTAGAGGGCTGGTATGTGTTTGATCTTGTAACACCGAAAGAAACCCTTCAAGACGTTTCTTTTGGATTGCCAGGAAGACACAACCTATCCAATGCTTTAATGGCTTTTGCTATGGCAAGTGATTACGGCGTGGATTCGCAAAAATTAATTGAAGGGTTAAAGAGCTTTCGAGGAGTACGCAGAAGATTCTCTTATAAAATAAGAACAGAGAACCTAATCTACATCGATGATTATGCACATCACCCAACTGAAATTAAAGCGGCTAGCCAAGGGGTACACGAAATGCACGGAGACAAGAAAATTGTCGCTGTATTTCAACCACACTTGTACAGTCGAACAAGAGATTTTATGGATGAATTTGCCGAAGCACTTTCGACGTTTGACAATGTGATTTTGTTGGATATTTATCCCGCACGCGAATTGCCAATCGAAGGGGTTACTTCAGCGAAATTGTTGGAGCAGTTAACCTCTAAACAAAAAGAGCTAGTGGCAAAAGAAGATTTAATCGAACATTTAAAAGCATCAGATGCGGAGATCATCTTAACCATTGGAGCAGGAGATATTGGAGAAATGGTTCAGGAGATTAAAGTAGCTTTAGAAGGAAAATAAAAAAATGAAAAAATTGTTGAAGAAAATAAAATGGTCTGATTTGCGCATTTTGATGATGCTTGTAGTCGTCTTGTTTTTATATTCTTTTAGCAATGACAGAAGTACACATCGAAACTTAAAAGGAGTAGAGATTATACTGAAGGGAGAAGAGATTCATTTTGTAACCTCTAGTGATGTAAGCGAGATTGTAAGATACCAGAGTGGTACTGTGACAGCACAGGACAGAACGACGATTGATCTGAATGCGTTAGAAAAAAGCGTATTGCAAAACAGGTTGATCAAGGATGCAGAGGTTTATCTTACTATTGACGGGTTTTTGAAAGTGGAGATTGACCAAAAAAAGGCAATTGGACGAGTGGTAGGCGAACAGGAATCCTATTATTTGGATGAGAATGGAAATAAAATGCCCTTGTCAGAAAACTATGCAGAACGCGTCATTTTAGTTGAAGGTCGTATTAAAAGCGAAGCCCAGCAGGATTTAAAACAGATGTTGGAAATTATCAATGCGGATGAGTTTTTAAAACAAGAGATTACAGGGATCAGTATTCAACCCGGAGAGGTCATTTACTTGAAAAGTCGAGTGAATAAGTTTCAGATTCTATTTGGAAGCTTTAATGAAATGGAGCGTAAACTCATGAATTATAAAGCTTTTATACAGTATGCAATCGATGAAAAAATAGAAATAGATAGTTATAAAAAGATCAATCTGAAATTTACCCAACAAGTGGTGTGTTCAAAATAAAATTGAGTATGGAAAAAGAAAATATAGCTGTTGGTTTAGACATTGGGACAACAAAGATTGTCGCAATGATTGGTAAAAAAAATGAATATGGAAAGCTCGAGATTTTAGGTTTGGGAAAAGCTAAGAGTTTGGGCGTTAAACGAGGGGTGGTGAATAATATTACACAAACCATCCAATCGATTCAACATGCGGTTGCAGATGCGGAGACTCAAGCAGGCTACAAGATTAAAAATGTTGTAGTAGGTATTGCGGGTCAACACATTCGAAGCATTCAGCACAGTGATTATATTAGTCGTCCGAATCCCGATGAGGTGATTGGAGATAAAGATATT
>JASLHL010000172.1 GCA_030152225.1 Flavobacterium sp.
GGCAGTTACTGCTATTAAAAAAGGAAATAAAGCCCTACACGAGCGTTTAATCAAGTTATGTATCGCTTGTTCTATTGCATTTTTAGCCATGTATGTGGCGTATCACATGACCTCGATTGAAACAAAATACGGCGGTGAAGGATGGATGCGTTATGCGTATTTCTTTATCTTGATTTCGCATATTCTCTTGTCTATTATCATTATTCCGTTTGTCTTGATTACTTTTGTACGTGGGATTTCAGGATCTTACCAACGCCATAAAAAATTGGCGCGTATTACCTATCCGATGTGGTTATATGTAGCCGTAACGGGTGTGATTGTTTACTTGATGATTTCTCCATATTACGTGAATTAATCGATATGAAAAAGTTTTATTTTTTAGTCGCGTTTTTTATTTTAGCATCCGCTCAGACTGCGGTTGCTCAATGCGCCATGTGTAGAGCGGTATTGGAAACGGAAGATGGTGGGGTGAAAGCTGAAGCCGTAAATGATGGAATTGTTTACCTCATGATATTCCCGTATTTACTCGTTGGATTTGCACTCTATTTTAGCTATAAAGTGTATAAAAAGAAAAAGAGTTAAGCTCACTTCAATATAGTAAACCGCCTATGCAGGCGGTTTTTTTATTACCTTTAATGTAACAATTGGAAGCTATATACGTCTGATTGTTTAGATAATTAGTTTTCAATGAATTTGTATCAAGTTTATATCTCAACGTTGTGTTTCTTTTTTGCTACGGTGGCTGTGGCTCAAGAGAAGCGTTGGACATTGGATGAATGCATAACGTATGCTATCGAGCACAATATCAGTGTCAAACAAATCGAAATTAGTGAACAAAGTAAAGGGATTTCCGTCGATATGGCCCGCTATGACTTTTTACCTGTTATTAGTGGAAATGCAAATCACTCGTGGACTTTAGTGGACCAACCTGACCCTCAAACAGGAAGTATTGGACAACGTACCCTCCAAGAATCTACGGTCGGATTAAGTGTGGGCGTTGATATTTTCAATGGGTTACAAAAGCAAAAACGATTGGCTAAATCGCGTTTAGAGCACGTAGCGGCAGTATATCAAGTCCAAAAGATCAAAGAGGATATCGCCTTAGCCGTTATTAATTCCTACTTGCAGATTATTTTCAATAAGGAATTAGTCCATACGAATCAGGTGCAATTGAGCTATGATGAGGCAGAAGTCAGCCGTGTACAAGTGCTAGTAGATGCGGGTGCAGTGCCAGCAGGAGATTTGCTCGATGTCAAAGCTACAGTGGCTTCTTCTCGACAACGTTTAATCGCTTCCGAAAATGAATTGATTATTGCTAAACTTAGTTTAGCGCAGTTGCTTCAGATTCGAGAGTATGAAAAATTTGATGTGCAAGACACCGATTATCAAGTGACAACCTCCGAATTGATGTTGTACTCACCGGAAGAAATTGCCACACGCGCTTTCGAATCCTTAACGAATATTAAAACAGCAGAACTCAACGTACAATTGGCCGAAAAAGAAGTTCAAATTAGCAAAGGAGCGTATTATCCTACCCTAACGGGTTTCTATAATTTCGGATCCAATGTATATTATCAGGATCGCGTGGTGGGAAGTATTGGAACAGGGAGTGCAGAACCAATTGGCTATGTGGAAGGCTCAGGTCAACAGGTGATGCGCCAAGGGATGATGAATGTGTATGGCGGTCCAGAATCCTTCTTCCGACAAATCGACAACAATAAAAGCTCCGTCTTTGGGTTGAGTTTATCCGTTCCTATTTTCAATGGATTGAAAGCTAGAAAAACAGTGAAGCTCAATCAATTGGCTTTGACCCAGATGCAATATGAAAAAGAAGCCGAAGAATTGAAACTAGAACAGTTGGTTTTCAAGGCTTATACAGACACCAAAAGTAGTTTTCAAACGTATGAGGCTAGTGTAGTAACCCTTGAATCTCGCGAAAAATCTTTGGAATATGCTAGGGAACGCTATGCGGTAGGGTTGATTAATATTTTTGAACTCAATCAAAATCAAAACTTATATGTAACGGCACAATCTAATTTGCTCAAAGCCAAATACGATTACATATTTAAGAATAGAATACTCGAATACTACTTTGGATTACCGCTGTTTAAAAGAAATTAATTATGAAAAAAAAATATATACTTCTTGGTTTAGTTCTTGTTTTAGGAATTGTTGTTCTACTGCAGGTTTTTACGGGAAAAGATGAAGCTACGGTTGTTGAGTTAGCAGCAGTGGATGAAATAAATTTAGTAGAGACCGTATCAGGTACAGGAAAAATTCAACCCGAAATTGAGATTAAAATAACACCAGAAGTCTCTGGAGAAATCATAAATTTGCCAATCAAAGAAGGACAGGTAGTCAATAAGGGTGATTTGTTGGTGGTGATTAACCCCAATTTGTATGAATCTAATTTGGATCGTATGGTCGCTATGTTGTCCACGAGTAAGGCAGGATTAGAGCAAGCGGAAGCCCAGCTCAAAGAGACGAAAGCGTCTTATGCACGAAATAAAACGCTGTATGATAAAGGGGTGATTTCAGGTTCCGAATGGGATCAAGTGGTGCGTTCATATGAGGTGGCAAAAGCCAATAAGAATTCAGCCTTTTACAATGTTGAAAGTTCAAAAGCTGCCGTGGAAGAAGCGAAAGTAAATTTGTTGAAAACAACAATTTATGCGCCTAGTGCAGGGACAATTTCTCGCGTGGATGTGGAACTAGGAGAACGCGTATTGGGAACGCAACAAATGGCGGGTACAGAATTGTTGCGCGTGGCGAATTTGAACAGCATGGAAGTGGAAGTAAACATCAATGAAAATGACATTGTTAAAGTCAAAGTAGGGGATGAAACAAAAATTGATGTGGATGCCTTTTTGAAAAAAGAATTCAAGGGAATTGTGACGAGTATTTCTAATTCCGCTTCGAATCAGACTCTTTCCGCAGATCAAGTTACTACGTTCAAAGTGAAAATTAAAATTTTACGCGAATCCTATGAAGACCTGCTTGATGGTAAATTGGAAGATTATTCCCCTTTTAGACCAGGAATGACGGCTGCAGTAGATATTGTAACCCACGTAAAGAATAAGGTGGTGGCAGTTCCAATTAGCGCTGTGGTCATGCGCAGTCCGAGTGATACGCTTGCGGAAAAAGACACCAAAACTGTACAGACAAACGATGCATTAAAGGAAGCAGTATTTGTAGAAGCCAATGGAGTCGCTCAATTGCGCTTTGTCAAAACAGGAATTCAAGATGATAAAAATATTGAAATTGTTCAAGGGTTGAAAAAAGGAGATGTAATTATTACAGGTCCCTATTCAATAGTAAGTAAATCCTTGAAACACAACGATAAAGTAAAGAAAGAAGAAACAAAAGAATGATTGTACTATTGAATATAGAGACGGCAACGAAAAATTGCTCTGTCTCTTTGTCTGTAGACGGCACACAAGTAGGTGTTAGGGAAATAGCAGAAGAGCACTTTTCCCATGCAGAAAAATTACATGTATTTATTGAAGAACTATTGAAAGAAAATGGTTTTAGCATGAAAGATTTAGCCGCTATTGCTGTAAGTCAAGGTCCTGGATCTTATACGGGATTGCGCATTGGCGTTTCTTCCGTAAAAGGCTTGTGCTATGGCTTGTCTATTCCAATGATTGCGCTAGATACCTTGCAGATTTTAGCTAAGCAATTGACGGTAGAAAGCGGATGGATCATTCCGATGATTGATGCAAGGCGAATGGAGGTGTTTTGTGCTGTGTTCTCTCATGAAGGGAATCCAGTTAAGGCTATTGAAGCAAAAGTGATTGACGAGGCTTCTTTTAGTGAATTAGAAGGAGATATGCCTGTTTACTTCATCGGCGATGGAGCCATGAAATGTGCAACGGTATTAAAAGCGGCAAATTTCCATTTTTGTGATACAATTGTTTACCCTTCAGCAAAAGAAATGATTGGGTTAAGCTACCAAAAATACCTCGATCAAGATTTTGTAGATGTGGCTTATTTTGAACCATACTACTTAAAAGATTTTGTTCTACCTGTAAAAAAACAGAAATAAGTGATTATAATTGATCACTTATTTCTCTTGCTTTGAGCAATATAAAAGAGTTTACGGCTGTAAAATTATCATTGTCTACCCAAACTTGTACCACATAGGTTATCTTCGTGTCGAGGAGTTCTTTGATGAGAACACGTGGTTTGGGTTGAGACAAAATCTTGTCATTGACTTGCAACGCTTCCAGTAATTGATCAATAAAAAGCGTGGTGTTTTTCGCTAGGTTGGTCTGTACCACTACCTCAGATCGCCTCAAGTTATTTTGCGATATATTTTTGATCTTACTGTTGGATAAAACGCCATTGGGAATGTAAATAATATTGTTTTGGTAGTTTACAATTTGGGTAGAAAAGATGTGAATACTAAGCACCTTTCCCGATTCTCCCTGTGCTTCAATAATATCGCCAATGCGAAAAGGCTTGAAGAGAATAATCAAAACACCTCCTGCAAAGTTGCTTAAAGATCCTTGTAAAGAAAGTCCTATGGCTAAACTCATCGCTCCAATGATTGCGACAAATGAACTGGTTTGAATCCCCAATTTAGAGGCAATAACAACGAATAGTAAAATGCGAAATCCCCAGAGTAAAACATCTAAAATAAAACTATTAAAGGTGGGGTCTATATTGCGTCTAGTCAGTATTCGCTTAGCGATTTTTTGAGACATTTTAATCACCCATAATCCCAAAGCCAAAATGAACAAAGACGTAACAATTTGGGGAATATAAGCAATAATGTTTTCGATATAAGAGGTCAGTAAATGATCAAATTTTTCCATAAATTACAGTTTAATTAAGGGACTTAATTCAGCAGTTGGCGTTAAACAATGCCTGTTTTCACAAAGGTAATACTGTGTTGTAGTACGCAATGAATATTTTGTAAAATAAGGGATTGTACTCGGCTCGTTGATTGGGAAAATAAAGGTTTTGCTAACCAAATTGGCTTGGATACGCAAGCTGTCTTCTCCTGCATTTTCACCTACAATTGCCAATTCCGAAGGTGATTCGGTATACAACATCGCCAACAACCACTGGGAATAAGCTGATGGATAATCCAATTGAGACTGCATGATCTCGATCATGTGATGAGCGAGTTCACTGTAATAGCGGTGTTCAAACAACACGCCCAAATACAGTAAGTTATGGGCCATAATCGCGTTAGAAGAAGGAATGACATTGTCTTCTGTTTCGATACTTCTCAAGATTGTATCACTGTGTTTTTCTTGACTAAAATAGAAGAATTTACTCTTTTCATCGAGAAATAGGTCTAAGCTCAGGTCCATCAAGCGCTTGGCTTCCCATACATACCCTTGGTTTGCTGTGTGTTCAAATAAACGAAGGAGTGCTTGGATGTAAAAACTGTAATCGTCTAAATAGCCTAGAGTTTGTATTTTTTGATGGTGAGACGAATGGTAAAGACCAAGTTCTTCATCCAGTAAATACTGCTGAATATAGTGGTGAATGCGTTCTGCTTGTTGCAAATACGAGGATTCACCCGAAGCACTGTAGGCATCGAGTAGCCCCGTGATGAGCATGGCATTCCAGCTGCAGATAATTTTGTCATCTAGCAAGGGTTTTGGTCGTTGATTGCGCGATTGTAAGAGCAATTTTTCCCATTGTTTTTTGCGTTCTTTCAAGGCGAAAATATCCCATTGATTGGCTTGTGCAATTGTTTCTAAGGGTTGATTCTGAATGAGAACGTAGTTTTCATCTTCCCAATATCCAAAGTCGTTGATGTTGAATACTTGGGCAAATAGAGCATAATCATCCCCTAAGAGATGGCGTAAATCAGTTTCAGTCCACACATAGTAAGCACCTTCTTTTGAAACCCCGTTGGCATCTAAGCTATCTGCATCCAAAGCAGAATAGGTACCCCCCAGTGCTGAAGTCCAATGCGTTTGAATGAACTGAACCGTTTTAGAGATTACTTCTAGATACAATGCATTTTGTGTGCGTTTATAAGCATCACTATATACGCTCAATAGCTGTGCATTGTCATAGAGCATTTTTTCAAAATGGGGAATATGCCATTTAAAATCAACAGAATAACGAGAGAATCCACCATCGATTACATCGAAAATACCACCCCAAGCCATTTGCGTTAAGGTTAAATCTACATAGTGCAACAAGTCTTTGTCTCGTTTGAGGTCTCCTAATTTTTGTAAATAAAGTAAGTTCGTTGGCATCATGAATTTGGGGGTTCGTTGATAGCCTCCATACTGCAAGTCAAAACTCTGTTTCCATTGATCGAGAAGCAGGGTTAGATTGAAACGATGCTCTTCTCTAGCAGTTGGTGCTAGGCCCATGATGTAGATTCCCTCTTGTAGTTTTTCTGCAAATTCAAGTGTTGCTTCGGGTTTATTTTGATACAATTGTGCAAGTTGTTCCAAGGCATCAACCCAGGTTGCTTTGGGAAAATACGTTCCCCCCCAAATAGGTCTTCCATCGGGTAAGCAGACTACATTTAACGGCCAGCCACCCTGTTTGGTCATCAGTTGAACCGCTTTCATATAGTAAGCGTCTACGTCGGGATGTTCTTCTCGGTCCACTTTAATCGAAATAAAATGGCGATTCATTACTTCCGCAACCGCTAAATTAGTAAAACTCTCATCTTCCATCACATGACACCAATGGCAAGTGGAATAACCAATACTGACAATGACCAGCTTGTTTTGTTCTTTTGCCGTTTCAAAGACAGCTGTATTCCACGCTTTCCAGTGAATAGGGTTGGTGGCATGTTGTTTTAAGTACGGATTTGATGTGTGTTTGAGTTCATTCATAAGGTTGGGATTGAATAACAAAATTAAGGAAAAAATGGGAGAAGAGAGAAGGGAAAATGGAGAGTGGTGAATGGTGAACCAAAAGCCAAACAACAAAAGGATAACATTAAGTTAACGTTGGTTTGTAGAAATATAATGACTTTTGCAGTACGCAAAAAATAAAAGAATAAATGGAACAAATTTTTATTGTAATGCTGATAGCCCTTGGGATATTAGCGATAATAGATTTGACTGTTGGAGTAAGTAACGATGCTGTAAACTTTTTAAATTCTGGGATTGGATCAAAAGCCATGTCTTTTAAAGGGATTATGCTTGTAGCATCTTTGGGAATCCTCATTGGAGCCGTCTTTTCAGGCGGGATGATGGAGATTGCTCGAAGTGGGATTTTTGTGCCCAGTATGTTTACCTTCAACGATGTAATGATTATCTTCCTAGCCGTAATGATCACCGATGTCTTACTGTTGGATGTATTTAACACCTTGGGACTACCCACTTCTACAACCGTTTCTATTGTATTTGAATTACTTGGAGCAGCGGTATGTTTGGCCGTAGTTAAAATTGTCACTAGTGGGGATAGTTGGTCTACCTTACCTTCGTATATCAATACGAAAAAGGCATCCGAGATTGTCGTCAGTATTTTGTTGTCCGTTGTTTTATCCTTTACCTTAGGTACGATTGTACAATATGTTTCGCGTTTGATTTTTACCTTTCAAGTAGAGCGAAAATTAAAATACTTCGGTGCCTTATTTGGAGGAACAGCAATTACGGCAATTTCATTTTTTATTCTAATTAAAGGACTCAAAGGATCCAGTTTCTTAACAGCAGATGCATCGAATTGGATTGATCACAACCAACTGCTTATTTTAGCAGGAAGTTTTGTTTTTTGGACGATCTTTTCTCAGTTTTTAATGTCTGTATTCAAACTGAATATATTACGTGTTATTATTATTATAGGAACTTTTGCTTTGGCTTTGGCTTTTGCTGGAAATGATTTAGTGAATTTTATTGGAGTGCCAATTGCAGCGGTGCAATCCTATGGTTTCTTTCAAAGCTCAGGTCAAGCAGCCGATGTTTTTATGATGGGACAATTAGCGGAAGAAAATGTGGTAGCGCCTTTTTATTTTCTTTTCCTCGCTGGAGGAATTATGGTATATACTTTATGGACTTCCAAAAAAGCACGCAATGTAATTGAAACCGAAATGAGCTTAGCACGTCAAAGTTCAGATTCGTCAGATGAGAAATTTTCTCCTAATTTATTGTCCAGAGCATTAGTACGTAGCATGGTTATTTTGGGAGGATTTATCAATTATTTTCTACCGAAATCATGGCAAATCCACATGGATAAACGCTTTGAACAGCCAGTAACAACCAAAAGTAAAAATAAACAAGATGAGCCTGCTTTTGATATGGTTCGTGCTTCAGTAAACCTGATGGTAGCCAGTATCTTAATTTCGATCGGTACATCTATGAAATTGCCTTTGTCTACGACTTATGTAACTTTTATGGTAGCTATGGGTACGTCGTTTGCTGATCGCGCTTGGGATAGGGACTCTGCTGTGTATCGCGTGGCAGGAGTATTTAACGTAATTGGCGGTTGGTTTGTTACAGCCATCGTTGCCTTTATTGCTGCTTTTATTACCGCTTATATTTTATATATAGGAGAAGTGTACGCTTTGGTGGCGATGCTGATTTTAGTGGGGATTTTATTGTATCGAAGCAATAAGATGCACCAACGTTTGGAACAAGAGAAGAAATTAAAGACGGAAAAGCTCAATAAGTTTGACATTGTTACCATTCACGAAGTCGCTTCGGAAAGCTCTGCACAAATTGCTAAAGTAATCGTACGTACCAATGAGTTGTATACTCGTGTGATTGACGGAGTTGCCCTTCAGGATCACGCCGACTTAAAAGCGTGTAGAAAGAAGCTAAAACAGTTGGAAAAAGAAGTGGACAGTCTAAGAGGAAATGTGTATTTCTTTATTAAAAACTTGGATGAAACTTCGGTAGGCGCTAGTAAGTTTTATGTACTTACTTTAGGGTTTTTACAAGACATTATTAAATCAGCTTTGTTTATCACACAAAATAGTTATACCCATGTTGATAACAACCACAAGAAATTGAAATTTAATCAGATTCGAGATTTAAAATTAATTGACAATAAGTTGCAAGCATTTCTTGATGAGGTTGGTGCTATTTTTATGGAAGAGCGTTTTGATCGCATTGGCGAGGTGTTAGCGCAAAAAGAAGATATTACACAAACGATTGATAAGTTGATTCAAAAACAAATCGTGCGTATTCGCACGACGGAGACAAGCCCGAAAAATAGTAAATTGTATTTCTCTGTTTTATTTGAAACCGATGATCTAGTCAAAGCGACTATTGGTTTGTTGGAGTTGTTCGAACAATTTGAAATCGATCAACGAAAAAAGAAAGTTAAATCTATGAGCTAATGCTCATCTCAAAAATACAACGGCAGTAGGAAGTACTGCCGTTTTTTGATATAAAAAAAGCGCCGAATAGGCGCTTTTTTATTCTATAGCATACGGTATTTTAACCATTAATCGCTTCTACGACAATATGGTTATCAGCAAGCATATGTCTTAACATGCTCTCAATACCATTTTTTAAAGTAAACGTAGAAGAAGGACAACCGCTACAAGCACCTTGTAAGATCACTTGAACAACATTGGTTTGTTCATCGTAGTTTTGGAAAGCGATATTTCCTCCATCGGCTTGTACAGCTGGTTTCACGTTTTCTTCCAAAATATTGATAATACGTTGTGATTTCTCATCTAGAGAGTCAAAGTGAATATCGGCTTGTTTTTCTAGCTCTTCTGTATTGGTTACTAGTGCCTCATCAACCGCTAGGTTTCCTTGTTCCAAAAACTCTTTGATGAAAGAACGCGTAGGTTGAATGTGTTCATTCCAATCAAAAGCCTCGTATTTTGAAATCGAAACATAGTTTTCGTCAATGAAGATTTCTCTCACGAAAGGCAATTTGAAAAGCTCCTTGGCTAGTGGAGAAGACTTGGCTTCATCAATGTTTTTAAACTCAACACCTTGCTTGGTTAATAGCTTGTTCGCTACAAATTTAATCACGGCAGGATTCGGAGTGGATTCAGCATAAATCGTTATAGGATGTTTTTTGTGATCACCTTTAGATTCTATTAAGATTTTCTTACCTTTAGCGATGAAAGTTTGGATTTGATCTGCGACAGTGTCCTGTACGTCATTCCATTCAACAATTGAAAATTTTTCAATGGCAATGAAATTATTTGCAATAAATACCGTTTTTACAAAAGGTAAGTAGAAAAGTTCTCGCGCTAAAGGAGATTGAGCTGTTTCATCAATGTTTTTGAACTCATGATTGTCTCCCTTAGTGACAAAATCAGGTAGGATAAACTTGACAATTGCAGGGTTTTGAGTATTTTGAATTTTAATCTGTGACATTTTGTTTTATTTTTTTTCAAAATTAACAAACTTATATTCTACGAATCTGTATATTTGGTTTTTTAAACATATAATTAACATATAATTAAGTATGAATTAACAGCGACTCGAAAGGGTAAGTAATTCAAACGAAGATAAATAAGTACAATTTTTAAATTTTGCAATAATGTGTAGAGTAATTAATTATGAGAAAAGTAGTTGTTGTAACTACGCGCGGAGCGATGGTTATACAGGGAATAGTAAACCAATGATTGATTTATATCATCAAAGAACAATGTGCTTTGATCTTAATTAAAATCTAGACATATGAGTAAGAGTAATGTTTATATACCAATAAAATCATTTATGAAACGATTTTTATTATTTGTGTTTCTACTGCTTGGGGGAATGATGTTTGCCCAAGAGGTTAGTGAACCTGTTATAATTGCAGATGGCCGTTTGAATGTTTGTAGCGGTACTTTGTATGATACAGGGGGACGAACTGGAAACTATGAGAAAAATGAATTAATAACGATGACGTTATGTCCCGATACTCCAGGTGGAACAATTCGCCTAGAGTTTACTAGTTTTTTACTAGGTCGAGGAGCATCGTTGACGCTTAGTGATGCAGGGCAACCTATCGGAGATAGTCCCTATACAAGAGACAATCCAATTCCTGATGGACGTACTTTCACTGTATCAAATCAGCAAGGGTGTATGACACTGACTTGGTCAACTGGAGATGATCCAACAGGACCAGGGTTTAGTGCAAATATATCTTGTGAGAATGCTCCTTGTCCAACCATTTCACCTCGTTTGTTGAGAACGATACCTGCTTTTGCATCAGATATAGAACCTGCTTGTAGGGAAGATTTGGGTGTGATCCGCGTATGTTTAGGAGAAGAAGTCAAAGTATTTGGTGATGCTGACTTTTCTAGTAATGGAGATGGAGCTACTTTCCAATGGGACTTTGATAATGGCGTAATTCAAGAAGGAAGAAATGGGACTATTCGATTTAATGAACCCGGAGCTTATCGCGTTCGATTTACAGCAAAGGCAAATACGGCTAGAAGTTGTAGTAACTTCTTTAGCCTTATTATACAGGTTGCTGAAGCAGAGGCCGAATTTGATCTGACAGCAGACAAAGCATTTTATTGCGTTGGAGAGCCAATTAATTTAAATGCAATAGTAAAACTAAAAGAAGTAAAATACGATCCACCTGCCCCAGAAAGTAATCCAGTGTCTTTGCCAGATGGAAAAGATCCCGTTACTGGAGAAGCACGTATTTTTACCAGTACACTTGAATTTAAACAGTTTTGTGCAAGTGCTACATTGGATTCTTTACCAGATATCGTAAGTGTGTGTTTTAGGATCCACCATACCTATCTAGGGGATTTGGATATTGTACTAATCGGTCCAGGAGGTCGTTCCGTAAATCTTTTGACGTATGGGGACACACCTACTACGAATCAACATTATAATTTAGGGAATCCTCCTTCTTTCTATACGTACTGTATTACCCCAAATGCTGACCAAACAATGCGTGAAGGAGCAGCAACGAGTGGAGGACCTAGTTTACCAGCTGGAGACTATTTACCAGCTACAACCCCTGCTAGAAACTCCTTTAATAATATAGTAACAAACGAAGATGGAACTGAACTAGGAGAAACATTAAATGGGAATTGGTTATTGCAGATTGAAGATAAATGGGCTGGAGATTCAGGATTTTTAGATGGGTTCTCCATTACATTTGCGGATCGTTTCGATTTACCCGATCTGTCCTTTCAACCAGAAGTGGTGAGCGAACGTTGGTTACCTGCTTCAGGCTTAGTTGAAACAGGCAGAAGAGGTGCCGCTACGGTGGTCCAACATGTTCCAGGAGAATATACGTATGCCTACGAAGTAGTTGACAATTTTGGTTGTACCTATACGGATTATATTACTGTAGTGGTAAAAGATACCCCTGTATTAGGACAAATTGAAAACTTACAATCTTGTATTGAACCAGAAACAGGAAGAGCTAGTTTCCATCTACCAGATGTGAACCCTAGTATTGGAGGAAACTATGACGTTAAATATTACCTGTCAGAAGAAGAAGCTATCGCAGATAGAGATGCGTTGAATGACATTTATGTATTCAATGAAACTTCAGGCATACTTGAACGTACTATTTGGGTGAGAGTAACACACCCAGAAACAGAGTGCTATGTAATTGATTCATTTAAGGTAATTGCTAAGCGATGCCCAATCAATTTAACAACTTTACCGAATTTATATGCTTGTAGAAATTTAGATGGTACTGTACCGAATTTTGACCTAACGGTTCAAACGCCATTGGTGTATTTTAATAATCGCAACTATACGGTTAGCTATTACACATCAATGGAAAATGCAGATAATAAAACCAATCCGATTGCTACACCTGCAAACTATCCATTTACAGGAACAGGAAATTCGATGACAGTTTATGTACGCGTTGAAAGTAATTCCGATGAAAATCATTATGCAACAACATCATTTATGTTATTTGCTAATGATAGACCGGTGATCAATGATTTAGCACCGATGCACGCTTGTTCGATTGACAATAAAGACAACGGAATTTTTAACTTAGACTCTTATACAGCTAGAATTGCTGGTGGCTTGGTTGCTGAGGTGAGATATTATACGACCCTACAAGGAGCCATGAACGATGATCGTACTACTTTAATTCCAAATACGAATGCTTATCAAAGTAGAACAGGTACAATTGCGTATAGAGTAACAGATTTATCAACTGGATGTTTCAACTATGGAACAATAGATTTAGAAGTTGTTCAGTTACCTGTATTAAATGAAAATGTGGTGTTAACTTCTTGTAGTTTAGCTACTGCAGCAAATGGAGTTGGAAGTTTTGATTTAAACGAGGCTATTCCACTAGTATTAAATAATGCTGTTGA
>JASLHL010000212.1 GCA_030152225.1 Flavobacterium sp.
TTCGGCCATTGTAGGCACTACTAAATTTTCTGACATAATTTATTGGTGTCTATTTAAAATCAACAGCTGTTGTCAATTTATTTTGTTAGTTACTTAGTTTTCGTCCTTCCAGTTTAAGCGATCCATTTGGTTATACTGCCAAGGTGCACCGTTGTTTTCGATATTCTGCATCATATTGTTTAATTCAGTTGGTGCAGCACTTTGTTCCATTACAAGGAATCTTCTCATATCCATAATAATAGACAAAGGACTGATATCGATTGGACATTCTTCCACACATGCATTACACGTATTACATGCCCATAATTCTTCAGGCGTAATATAATCGTTCAACAGTGTTTTACCATCATCTACAAACGTACCGTTGTTTGCATCCAATATTTTACTTACATCTTCCAAACGATCACGTGTTGACATCATGATCTTACGTGGAGATAATTTTTTTCCTGTTGTATTTTGCGGACAAGAAGAGGTACAACGACCACATTCTGTACAAGAATACGCATTCAACAATTGAACCCAGCTCAAATCCATTACATCTTGCGCTCCGAATTTCTCCGGTTCTCCTACTGGTTCAGCGGGTGCTGCAAAAGGATCTGCATTAGGATCCATCATCAAGGCTACTTCTTTTCTTACTGACTCTAAGTTATCAAACTCACCTTGCGGTTCTAAATTCGCATAGTACGTATTAGGGAAAGCTAAGAAAATATGCAAGTGTTTTGAATAGTATAGGTAGTTCATAAACAACATAACCCCTACAATATGTGCCCACCAGCAAAAGCGCTCAATAAAAGCGACCGTTGCAAAATCCATTCCGTTAAAAACAGGAGCGATTAAACTTGATATTGGAAACGATCCAACCGAAACATAATGCGAATAATTATTAAGTTGCAAATAGTAATCGGCCGCATTCATGATCAAAAAGAACAACATCAAAATAGTTTCGATGTAGATAATATTATTAGCATCTCGTTTTGCCCATCCCTCTAATTCAGGTTGGTTTAAACGCTTTAATTTAATGACATTTCTTCTAATCCAGAAAACAACAACGCCAAAAATAACGAGGAATGCCAAGACTTCAAAACTTCCAATGAGTACATCATAGGCAGCACCTAAGAAGCTAAACGCACGGTGGGTACCAAATAATCCATCCACAATAATCTCTAACATTTCCATGTTAATGATTACGAATCCTACATACACAAAAATGTGTAAAATTGCAGGAATTGGACGTTTTACCATTTTGGATTGCCCCAATGCAACGCGAATCATATTGCGCCATCTTTCTTTAGGTCTATCGGTGCGGTCAAGATCTCGACCTAACTTAATGTTGCGAATTAATTTCTTTACATTTCGAATAAAGAAGCCAAATCCAGCGATAAGTAATACTAAAAATAATGCTTGGCCTAAATACTGCATAGTTGTAATAAATTGTTTCTGTAAAGTTGTTAGTTTTTTTGGTTAGATTGGTTCTAAATTTCGATTAATTATTTGTTTTCCTCTTTTTCTTGGTAAGGTGTCGCCTTTTTACCAAAGAGAGAGAAGTGAACATAGCGCTTCGGATTTTCTTTTAAATCGCGCATTAACTGCTCTAATTCTTTAGAAGCTCCCGTTAGATTTTTGTAGAGTTCTTCATCCTTTAACAGCTTACCAACCGAACCATTTCCGTTCTCGATATCAGCTAACAATTTATCAATATTAGCTGAAGCACTCTGTAAGTTAGCAAATGTTCCGTTAATATCCAACTCACTTAGTTCTTGAGAAAGACCGACAAAGTTTTTACTCATCACATTTAAGTTGGTCATTGTTCCTTTCAATTGAGGTTCAATGCCATTCATTAATTTATTTGCACCAGCTAAAGTTCCTTTCAATTCCGTTACGCTCGCTTTTAGATCGGCTTGCATTTGCTCATCTAAAATACCATTAACCGATACTAACATGGCATTTGCATTAGTCAATACCGCATCTAGCTTATCTTTTAATGGCTCTAACTCCCCTACTAATTTTTCGGTAATATCAAATTGAACATCTCCTTTTAAGTATTGTCCTGATTCAGCATAATCTGTATCACCAAATTTCGGATCGATAGAAATTCCTTTTCCACCTAATAATCCAGGCGAATAAATCGTCGCTATACTTGATTTTGCAATATCGATTGGATGCGTCATCATCAATTCAACCACCAACTTCCCTGTTTGTGTATTGATATTGATGCGAGAGACCTTTCCGACTACCAAACCGTTAATTGTTACATTTGAAGATGTTGTCAGTCCTTCAACATTATCATATTCAACATAATATTTAGTACTATTATCAAACAGATTTCTTCCATCTAAAAAAGAATATCCCCAAATAAATAAAGCGATTGCTCCTAATACTAAAACAGCTGTTTTAATTTCTCTAGATATTTTCAAAACTCTATATTTTTATATAACACGCAAAATTAAACTTTTATTTTTGAAAAAGCAGGGTTTATTTCAATGCCTCCTCCACAGAAATGCTCTTTCCGTCTTTATATGCCACAATAAAAGAAGAGTTATGTCCTTTCGCCTTAGCTTCTTCTAATCGTTTTTTCGCTTCATTATAATTGGAGGTTTGCCCATAAAAATACTTATTGATTTTTCCCGCTTTTTCCATTGTCACGTTAGCCAAACCATTAAAATTCTTTGGTTTTAATTCTAAAACGCGAGAGCTCGCAGCAATTTGTACTTTAAAAATTACTCCCTTTACCGTTTTTACTTCTTTTGAATTCTCCTTATTTTCCGTTTTTGTCGGGGTAGTTTTAGATGGAGTTGACGAAGTTGTTGTTTCAGAAGAAGCACTTAAACTAATAGTCGCATCTCCTCCATAGTAGGCATTTTTATATTCGATAATTCCTTTGGCAATTGATTCAGCCAGTTCTTTTTGTCCTTTTTTAGACGTTAGATAAGCACCTTCGTCTTTGTTTGAAACGAATCC
>JASLHL010000288.1 GCA_030152225.1 Flavobacterium sp.
TTCGGCTTTCGGCTTTTGGTTCATTACATCTAGTTGAAAAAAGATTCTCTTATGAAGAGAAAATCATGTAAGTAAGAATAAATATCACAAAGCGCAAAGAGCGAACAGCAAAGCGCAAAACTAAGGTTCCTCGAATACCAAAACAAAAAAAACTGTTTTTCGGCTTTCGGCTTTTGGTTCATTACATCTAGTTGAAAAAAGATTCTCTTAGGAAGAGAAAATCATGTAAGTAAGAATAAATATCACAAAGCGCAAAGAGCAAAGAGCGAACAGCAAAGCGCGAACAGCAAAGAACAAAGCGCGAATCTACGATTGACGGTATACGGTTAACTGAACTGTCAACTAACCCTGTAACATTTGTTACACAATGTTACAATATTAATGCCTATTTTGGAGTATCAAACCAAAAACTCACAACATGAAAAAGCATTATCAAATCCTTATTATAGGAGCAGGAACTGCGGGTATTATGACGGCGGCCCAGTTAAAAAAGCGCGATTCAAATTTAGAAATTGCCCTTGTTGATCCTGCAGCGGAACATTATTACCAACCTGCTTGGACTTTAGTTGGTGCGGGAGCGTATGACAAACAAAAAACCATTCGACCCATGGCATCCCTAATTCCCAAAGGTGTTACCTGGATCCAAGATGAAGTAGTAGGTTTTGATGCGGATAATCAGGCCATTCAAACGAATAAACAAGGGGTATTAACCTATGATTATTTGGTAGTTTGCCCAGGATTAGTCAATGATTATTCCCTGATTGAAGGATTAGCTGAAGCCGTTGAAAAAGGAGTCGTTTGCAGCAATTACATTGATCCAGAATACACCTGGAAACAACTGCAAGCCTTTCAAGGGGGAACCGCTATATTTACGCAACCCAGTACACCAATCAAATGTGGGGGAGCCCCTCAAAAAATCATGTATCTCGCTTGTGATTACTTTCGAAAGAAAGGAATAGATAAAAAAACAAAGGTCTATTTTCCCATGCCTGGGAGTGTAATTTTTGGTGTTAAAGTAATAGCCGATACACTATTAGAAGTTATTGAGCGATATGGAATTGATTTTAAGCCTTTTCACAATCCTATTCGCATTGATGCAGAAGCGAAAATAGCCTATTTTAAGCCGACCAACGCCCAAGATAACCACTGTTTTGTAACCTCAGATGATCAACAACAACGAGTATTAGCAGCAGATGTTGTAGCCATGCCTTTTGATTTTCTACATTTAGCACCACCTCAAACGGCACCTGCTTTTGTAAAGAATTCTAACTTAGTTAATGCAATGGGATGGTTGGATGTAGATCACAATAGCCTACAGCACAATAAATATACTGCAATCTTTGGATTGGGAGATGTCGCTGGATTGCCCACAGCGAAGACTGGTGCCGCTATCCGCAAGCAAGTGCCCGTAGTAGTTGATAATCTAATGCGTTTAATTCAAAAACAAGAGGCTACCAATAAAAGCTATACGGGCTATTCCTCTTGTCCGCTCGTTACGGGCTATGGTAAAATGGTCTTGGCAGAATTCAATTATAAAAATGAATTTATCCCCGACCCTAAATTGAAGCAAATATTGGTCTTTTCCAGTCATAAAGAACATTGGCGTTTGTGGATGCTAAAGAAACACCTGTTGCCTTATCTCTATTGGTCTAAAATGATGAAAGGCGAACAAGTATAACGACTAAACGAGAGATTTTTGTACAAGAGAACTCTCGTTTTTTTATGGAATATCCACAATTCTAGGGATAAGCAAAGAGGAGAAATAGAACTACCTTTAGGATGTAAAAAAGGAAAGATGAAACAAGAAGTAAAAAAAACAATGACTCCACAAAGAGAGTGGTTTTTAAAAGGGGAACAATACGCAAAAGCGATTAATGAGATGGTTGCTTTTGGCAATGAGCACGGATGGGATAAATGGGAAGGCGAAGAAGCAGAAGATAAAAGAGAGCATTTGGGAGCAGTTGTCTTTGAAGCCTTAAAACAAGCCAATCTAGATGATACAATAGCTACTTTTAGAGCGGACTTTCCACCAGCTTATACGCCTTTACTCCCATTTTTGGAGACCAAATCGCAATACATTGGGGATATCGTAGCGATTGATGCCAATACAGTTGCTTTTTTAGCGGGAACTTCTTTTGAACGCAGAACTGCATACTTGGTATCAGGCACTACAGTTAGCCTACTAGACGAGCAAATGAAAGGATTGGGAAAATCCATGAAAAATAACGTAGTGGCTATTGCCTATGCGAATAAAATAGTAACATATCAAGGATGGAATGGACCTGTACTGGCGGAATTTCCATTGGGTGACCTCGATCAACTAGGTATTTCAAAACTGATCCCATTTAACGATGGAAAACGCGTTTTATTCGTTTCGATGGAAGGGATATATGTGCTACAGGAACAGGAGCAAAAGCTTATTCATCCCCTCTATACCGAAGAGGAGTTAAAAGAAGCGGAAGAAGAAGGATATGAACTGTCGATTGATATGGAAAATGCAACCCTATCACACGATAATACCTATATCGTAGTAGGGGATCAAGGAAGAGATCACCGCATTTTGACTGCCCATGGACAGGAAGTAGGTGTAGTCGGCCCTCAATCGTCTTATCCGCATTTTTGCCTGTTTTCTAAAGATGACAAACAGCTAATCACCAATTCTTGTCACTTCTACAATGGAGTAACCATTGGGGTAGATGCCACGAAGCTGGACGGAATGAACGTAGAAGCCTACGAAGAAAGTGAGGATTTTGTTTATATGGATGAGAATATGCGCGTATACCAAGGAGTCGCTTTGCAAGAGTATTATGTTTTAGGTGATGCTTATGGTTATATTCGCGCCATCAATCGAGCAGGAGAAGAAGTGTGGCAACACTTTTTAGGAGGTACAATTAGCGGAATCGCTGTTTCTGAAGATGAAACAACCTTGTGGGTAGGAACGTATTCAGGAGTTTTACACAAATTAGTGCTAGGCAAAGGAATACGCGATACGCACACCATTGGAACTAGTGATTTGTATGAGGAATTCCGACTTTTAATATGGAAACAAGAACCCCAAGTGTGGAGATGGTAATACAATAAAAAGAAGGATGACAGAAGATTATGTTGAAGTACTATTGGCGCATCTAAAGCAAACCATAGTATTGACCGATAGCGAAGTACAGCGCATCAGTGAAGTAGTGGAGATTGTAGTGCTCAAGCGAAAAGAGCGCTTACTTCAACCGGGGCAATTGTCTCAACACATGCGATTTATAGCGAAAGGAAGTGCGCGTTGTTATTACTTAGACGAAAATTCGCAGGAACATACGTTGCAACTAGGTATTGAAGAATGGTGGATTAATGATTTGTATAGCTTTTTGACACAAACAGCATCCAAGCTTTTTATTCAAGCCATCGAACCAGCCGTGATTGTACAAATTAGCAGAGAAAACCTGGAGCAATTGTATGTTGAAATTCCCGCTATATCTACTTTTTTTCGTTTAAAAATACAAAGTGCTTATGTCGCCTTACAAGAGCGAACCCTTGAAAATATGAGTACGGAGGTATATAGTCGTTATCAGCGTTTTATCAAAGAATACCGCAATATTGAACAACGCGTACCTCAATATATGATTGCCTCTTATTTGGGGGTAACGCCAGAGTTTTTGAGCTATCTCAAGAAAAAACACCTCGATAGTCTTTCTTAAGATATCTTAAGAACTGTGTTTTAACGAGCGAATACATTTGTCCTATGAAAATAAATAATCATAGACACATGGTATTGGCTCGTTTTTTTATACTCTTATTTGGATTGCTAACTCTTTCTGTTTTTGGGCAATCCACAACCTATGCGCCTGATATGATGCTAGGGCATCGATCTTATGGTTATACCCATACAGTCAGCCATAAACTATCAAATAAACTTACCCTTCAAAACCTTGTTTTATTTGATGCTGAATATGAAGAAGATACGCATAATATCTTTTTCATCCGAAATACCCTTGCCTTTCAATTGCCTAAAAACGTTGTAGTAAATGTGGGGTTTGGCGTAAAAAATCCTGGCAAATTTGCCAGTGTTTACCTCCAATATCAACTAAAGCGAAAAGATTTTATTGGGGTCTATGGAGTAGGAACCACCTATCAAAAAGGATTCACCTTAGAACAATCGCTGTTGTTGGAATATACGCCAAAATTAAACCAAGCCTGGGAGGGATTCTTTCGCCTTTCGGCTGTAGGTAATGTCAATCGACACGAATATACCCGTGGATTTCAACATATAAGAATAGGGGTGAAACGAGAAAAATTAGCACTTGGATTCGCTGCTAATTTTGAACAATTCGCCATGAGCTGGGATCACCTAGAAAATTACGGACTCTTTATAAAAATAAACGTATAAAAATAGAACTAAATGAATACAAAATTAAACACTGGACTTTTACTTAGTCGAATTGCCATCGGATTTCCCATGTTATTTTATGGTATTGGAAAAGTAGTACACGGTATTGGATTTATCCAACACCTGCTTGTTGAGAAAGGATTGCCTGCTTTTTTCGGGTATGGCGTATACGTAGGGGAAGTCATTGCTCCCCTGCTACTATTACTTGGTTGGAGAACGCGTTTGGCCGCAGCTGTATTTGCAGTCAATTGCATAACAGCGGTGCTTCTCGTACAAAGTAGTCTTATTTTTAGCCTCAACGAAAATGGCGGATGGGCAGTAGAGTTGTTGTTGCTATATGCATTAATGGCGGTGAGTTTGTTCTTTACAGGCGGTGGGAAATACGCGCTTTCAACAAGTAATACATGGGATTAAAAAAGAAGTGTTACAAGAAAAAATGCAAGAGAAAAGTAGCAAACTGTATAGTAGATAACAGGATTATAAACAAGGGCTGTACAGCTACATCAGAACGAGACATGTTTTCTTTGTGGTACGTCCATAATGAGTCCATAGTGAGTCCATAATGAGTCTATTAAAATAACGGTTTCTAATAGACTTACGATAGACTCATACTAGATGTACAATGCAGCTATTAGATTGAAATACCAAAGATAGATCGTTCATAGGTCGATTGAAGAGAAAGAGGGAACCCAAAAAGTTCCCTCTTTTTTATAGAAATAAATCCGTGTGATTCAACTGTTGTTTTTCCGCTGAGCTAGGGTGATTGTTCGAATCAATGAAAGAACGGAAGTGAGGATGATCCTCGCAAAAAATAAGATCAAAGGCCAATCGATTGTTTCCATATAAACCACGGTGAGTCATATTGGCAGAAAAGACGAGCATATCCCCTCGGTTTAATTTGATTTGTTTTCCCCTTGCTAAGGGATCACTAGGTGTTTTTCCGTTTACACTCAAACGAGTATCTTCCTCTTCTTGTAAATCCCATTCCCGATGTGTCCCTGCAATGAGTTCAATGCCCTCTTCTGCTCGAAAGGGAATCCTAAAGTGAATGACCTGTTGCGTTTTTATACGTTCTTTTTGTTCCGCTAGAGACATACCCGTGTATTGAATATCGCGATGCCAGTAGTTTTTTTGCGTGGGATTAAAGGGATCAAAAAAGAGTTGAGTATTTAGAAATAAAGCCTTTTTAGGAAAAATTTCCCCTATGATTTCGCGTAATTTGGCTTGGGTGATGAATTCAAAAAGAACCAAGCGTTCCTTTTCAGTAATAAATGAACTGGAGGTTAGACTGTGGCTATTGATTAGTCTTTTTTCGTATTCATCTTGATGCTCCTTTATCCATTGGTTGTGAAAATGCAAAAGAATCGATTCAATTTCTGCAAGTTCATGATCAGCAAAAAAATGAGGCAAGTACAGATATCCTTGAGTGCTAAAAAGTGCTGTCGTATTCATTGGGTAACGTATAAGTAAAAAATAAAGATAATTTATTTCTTTTTTAAATGAAATTCGGCTTGATTCTTTTGTCATCTATACGGAGCTCCCTTACTTAATTATGTATATTTGTTAACACCAATACAAAAAACCTTTTTAAAACTAAAACCTTAAAAGAATGGAGATATACGCCAAGAGACATTCCCTTTTTCAACATAAATACAATGAGATTAGAAAAAAATACAAAATAGTAGGTGCCTTGCGTTTGATCGCATTTTTGGCGATTGTCTACTGTTTCTATTTGTCTGTATCTCGTGCAGATTATCAGTATTTATACGTAACAGGAGGTTTAGTGCTCGTATTTCTCATTTTCTTGCGTATTCACGCCTCTTACTCTTGGAAGATGCGCTATGCCGAAGCGCTGATGCAAATCAATCAAGAAGAAGATGACTTTGTCAAAAAAGATCATTGGCCTTTTGAAGAAGGCAATGAATTTCATACGCCTGATCATCCCTATGCCTTTGATTTGGATATTTTTGGACCAAAATCCATTTACCAATACCTCAATCGAACGGCTTCTTATAAAGGAAAGGAATATTTGGCAACGCTTTTAAAAAGCCGAAGCAACAAAGAAGATATTCTCAAAAATCAAGAGGTGATAAAAGAACTCTCACAAAAGGTTGAGTGGAGACAAGAAATCTATGCCTATAGTAAATTGTCCAACCTCAATAAAGAAGCCTATGAACGATTGAAAAGTTGGAGTCAATCGAAGGTAAATACGTTGAGTAAGCTTTCTTTAGTACTTGCCTATGTTATGCCTTTGGTATTTGTCATAGCGTCCATCGGATTTTTTGTCGATTCGTCCAATATCATATGGGGGTATATAGCTTCTACTGTATTCTCGTTAAACCTCATTATGGCCATGGCAAAAGTGAGGTTGATCCAAGCAGAAATTGGTGGAGTTGAAAAAATACACGAAACCATTGAAAGCTATAGTGCGATTATCAAGCGAATTGAAAAGGAAGAATTTGCTACAACACGCATGAAAGAGTACTTGACCAAAATTAAAAGCGATTCGTTTAAAGCCAGTGTCGAACTCAAAAAATTATCGCGTTTATTTGAACAATTGGAAACGGTTGCCAATCTATTTGTGTCCATCTTATTTAATGGATTGTTTCAATTCCACGTCCATGTGTTGCACAAATTCTTAACGTGGAAGAAAGAAAAAGGAGGGTTGGTACTAACCGTTATTGATATCGTAGGGGAGGTTGAAGCCTTTAATTCGTTGGGAAACTATTCCTACAACAACAGAAGTTACACCTTTCCTGTGCTGAATGACACCAATCAAATGTCCTTCCAAGATCTAGGGCATCCCTTGCTAAATGCAAAGAAACGTGTGACCAATGACATCGATTTTTCCGATCAGCGTTTTGTGATTCTAACAGGATCCAATATGTCTGGAAAAAGTACGTTTTTGCGTACGATAGGTGTAAACTTGGTCTTAGCGGGAATAGGAGCACCGATTTGCGCAACAAAAGCTACATTTTTTCCATTGCCTTTATTGGTGTCCATGCGCCTAACAGATTCGTTAGAAGACAGTGAATCTTACTTCTATGCGGAGGTAAAACGCTTGAAGATGATTATCGAACAAGTGCAAAGTGAATCGTGCTTTGTGTTGCTGGATGAGATTCTAAGGGGAACGAATTCGGATGATAAACAAAGTGGAACGATTGGGGTGATTCTCAAATTAATCCGCGAACAGACCTATGGTATGATCGCTACCCATGATTTGGAAGTGTGTAATACCACGAATGAGTATCCTGCTATCTTAATGAATAAGTGTTTTGAAGTAGAAATTAAAAAGGACGACTTGCATTTCGATTATAAAATAAGAGATGGCATTTGTCAAAATAAAAATGCAACTTTTATTATGAAGAAAATGCAAATTATAGATTAGTTTACGGTTAACGGTTAACAGTAATCGGTTAGCTGTACACCGTAAACTAAAAACGGCTATCAATTTTAAAATTGATAGCCGTTTTTTATTATAACTTAGAAACTAAGGTATTGATTAAATCTCGAGCAATAGGTTCTGCTGCTTGTACTGCTTTGAGTACTTCATCGTGGTTGACATCAGCAATCCCATCTTCGTTCCCCATATCAGAAATCACTGAAATACCGAAAACCTTCATGTCCATGTGACGGGCTACGATTACTTCCGGAACGGTTGACATCCCTACACAATCACCGCCTACTGCGCGTACCATTTTGTATTCCGCTAGGGTTTCAAATGTTGGTCCTTGCAAACCGTAGTATACGCCTTCTTTAATATCGTAGTTTTTTGCTTTTGCAATGACTTGGGCTTGTTCAATAATGCTTTTGGTGTACACTTCATTCATATTGACAAAACGAGGACCAAAACGCTCGTCATTATGCCCGCGTAATGGATGATCAGGAAAGGCATTGATGTGATCTTTAATAATCATGATATCACCTACTTTAAAGGATGGATTAACTCCTCCAGAAGCATTGGAAACAATAAGTGTTTCTACACCTAAGTACTTCATCACGCGAATTGGAAAAACCGTAGTTTTAATATCATAGCCCTCATAGTAGTGAAAACGCCCTTGCATGGCTACCACTTTTTTACCTCCAATTGTTCCGAAGATCAGGGCTCCTTTATGTCCTTGAACCGTAGATACTGGAAAGTTGGGAATATCGGCATAGGAAATCTCATGCTCAATAGTGATATCTGCTGTTAGGTTACCCAATCCTGAGCCTAAAACGATACCGATTTCTGGTTTAAAATTCGTTTTTTCAATGATGAATCGAACGGTTTCTTGTACTTTCTCCCACATAGTTTAAAATTTTAGTGTCAAACGCTTCGCTATGGTTTAAAAAAGCGGTTTGAATAGGTAAATAAAATAATTGACGTTCAGGAAGAAGTCCATTGAGACGAACATAATCTTTTTCCGTTGTGATGATCGATCTTCCTGCTGCTGTCTTCAAAATTAACTCAATATCAGCAGGTGAAAAATGATGATGGTCAGGAAAAGTTAAACACATCGTGTCTTCTTTTTTCAGGTGATCGAAAAACGATTGGGGTTTTGCGATACCTGCGACCATAATAAAATCCTCCTGAATTAATTGAGTAACCTCCACTGAATCAGACTTTGAATATGCAATTTTACTAAAATCAATATACGTAAAAAAAGACAATTGTCCTTGCTTTAGATGTAATTGTTGTGTTATGTTTTTTTGTTGGGCAGGGCTGAGGTCTTTCGGACATTTGGTAATCACGATAATATCTGCGCGTTTTGCTCCTTTTCTCGATTCTCTTAAATTACCTGTAGGCAATATAAAATCGTTAAAATAAGGATCATCATAGGTGGTAAGTAAAACGTATAGTCCCCCTTGAAAAGCGAGATGCTGAAAAGCATCATCCAAAACGATAACCTCTGTTTGTGGTTTTTCTTCCAAAATACGGCGAACTCCATTCACGCGTTTGGCATCCACAGCTACGGCAATGTTGTCAAATTTGGTGTGATACTGAAAAGGCTCATCGCCAATTTGTTCCATGGTTGTCTGAGCATCAGCTAAGAAGAACCCCTCGCTTTTTCTCTTGTATCCTCTGCTTAATGTTGCGGTTTGATAGCGGTCTTTCAACAGGCGAATAATGTATTCTACCATGGGCGTTTTTCCTGTTCCACCCACGCTGAGGTTGCCCACCACAATCGATGGAATAGCGAAAGCAGTGCGCTTGAATAGACCTATCGCATAGAACCAGTTGCGGATTCCTGTAATACAACCATATAAAATGGCAAAAGGAAAAAGTAAAAGACGGAGTATTTTCATCCTACGAAAGTATCAATTTTTCCCCTCTTATTTTAATTTTTGTTGGGTTTCTCTTACTTTCCAATGCGTCGTGTCAAAGTATTTATTGTAAATCGTCAAGGCTTTTTGATACTGCTGTTGCGCCACATCTCGTTCTCCTTTTTTTACCGCTAGATCACCCAAAGCAACCGCTATATCGCCAAAAATAGGATGGTCGGCCTTGAAAAATTCTTGGTTGATCTGGTAGGAACGGTTGAGCTTGGTTGCGGCATCCGCCAATTTCCCTTCCCGTACATGCAAGATACCATAGTTGAGGTACACTTGAGCGGTAAATGGACTCTGGTCGGAATAGATTTGTTGGTGTAAAGCCAATGCCTCTCTAAAAAGAGAATCTGCTTGACTATATTTTTTACGATCCATCTCAACAAGTCCTAAACCATTGAGTGCCTGTGCATATTGGGTTGAATGAGTAAAATCAAGTTTTGTGGTGATTTGAATGACCTTTTGATACAAGGTGTCCGCCTCTGTTACACGACCTTGATGATAGGCTACGTGAGCCATTTGATTGAGAATATTAGTATGACTTAGATTTGTCGGTTGCTCTTTACCTAGTGTCATGGTTTTCGCATCTTCAATGTGTAGTCTAGCTTTAGCTAGATCTCCACGAATTAGTTCTAAATCAGAGAGACTAATGAGGGTAAGGGGAATATTGTGAACTAGGATGCCTTGGTTTTTGTCGTATATAGCTAACACAGTTTGATACTGTTGAGCCGCCGCTTGATACTGGCCAAGCATTTTGTTTAAGTCACCTATTACTTTTAAATTATAAGCGTAGAGATCTGTATGTTCTCCCCCTGTTTTTGCTGTTAATTTTAAGGAAGTATCCAGTGTTTTTTCCGCTTTTTTAAACTGACCTAAAGCTAATTCTATTTGACCAAGAAGAATGGAACTCTCTATTATTTTCGACACAGGTTTAGGATCTGTGTCTTCAAAACAGCGAATACATTCATTGAGGGTAACTTCAGCATCTTTAAATTGATTCATTCGAAACTGACATAAAGCTTCGGTTAAGCGAAAATTACAGTAATTTGGATCGTTTTTTTGTAGGATTTTTCGCGCTTTTTCAATAGTTTGTAAAGCTTGCTTTAATTGGTCCTGTGCAAGATAGTTTATCGTTTGCGCTTGATAAGATTTTATAATAACTTCTTGATGTTCAATTGTTTGCTTTTCTTGAAGTAAATCCGTGATAATCTCGTTGTAAATTTTGTTTGACGTCTCGTATTCATATTGTGACGAAAATAAGGCAGCTAGATTATTGTAATAGGTTGAAGCAGTTACATCGATTCTCTCTTGACCAGTTGCCTTATGATAATTGTCAATAGCATGAAAGTAAAAGACTGCAGCTAGCTCTGTTTTATGTAAATCTTTATAGCAAATCGCAATCATATTCAACGCCCTAGATTTCTCCTCTTGCCAATATTGACTTTTTATCTCAGTGGTTGTTAGGTATTTATAGGCAGTTAGGTAATTCGATAAAGCGCCTTTTAAATTGTTCTGATTATACAAGTTATCTGCCTTACAAGAATAAGCATTGTAAAGTGTAGTATAGGTTCTGCCAATGGGATAGAGGTGTGATTCTCCGGTGTAGTTTTCGAGCATTTCAACAGCATCCGTGCTGTAATTTACAGTATTATCATGGTTGAGTTCATTAAAAATAATTTCTCTCGTTTGATAATTTTGCACCTCTACTTCTGTTTTTTCTATGAGTTTTCTAGCGTGTGCATTCGCTTTTAAAGCATAGTCAATAGCAATATCACAATTGTTTTCATCAACGGCCGCATCTGATTCATAGGTATAATCCATCATCAACAGATTATTGGTCAGAAATTCATTTCCTTGATTTAACTGAATTAGTATTTTTCGATACGGTCGATAAGTCTCTGGCGTATAAAGGAAAAAAGAACAAACAATAGACAGTATGAGTCCACGATATAAAATATATTTGGTGTCAACAGTTAGTTTAGCTGTTTTTCGATAGAGTAAACAATAAATGCCCAATCCGATTGTAAGTAAAATTGTTGGAATAGGAAGATAGGTATAGATTTCTAACGCTTGTAGTTGTACTGCACTAGGTATCGTAATAATGGCAAGAGCAAATACGATACCTGCACAAAGCGGAAGATACGTTTGCTTTTCTGTCTGCGTATTAAACATCCAATAACTTCTTGTGCAATAGGAAATAGCTAGCACCCATAAAGTTATGAAGAATGGAGTGGATAGGATATGCGCAATAGGAAATAAAAGATAAACAATAAATAGGATAGCAATAGCGAGCAGTAATCTTTTTTCGTATTTTTTCAAAAGGTGAAGATTTAGTAGTTAGTGGTAATTGTAGTCCACGAAAGTAGCGTATTTAATTTATATTAACATAATTTAAGCTATTTCTTTAGGTTAAAAACAGATGTTTTCAACTTCGTCTTGGGTTTTGTATCTTTGAAAAAGAAATAACAACAGTACAGCTTGTAATTGAGTATGAAAGTAAAAAATATTATTCCCATTTTGGAAGAGCTTGCTCCTTTGAGTTATGCTGAGGATTTTGACAATGTAGGCTTGCTTGTGGGCAGTTATGAGCAAGAAGTCAATGGAATTTTAGTTTGCCACGATGCATTGGAAACCGTTGTTGAAGAGGCAATTGAAAAACAATGCAACCTTATTGTGTGTTTTCATCCCATTCTCTTTTCGGGTTTGAAAAAGATTACGGGAAAAAATTATGTTGAAAGAGCGGTGATTAAAGCAATCAAAAACGATATTGCCATTTATGCGATTCACACCGCTTTAGACAATCATCAGGAAGGCGTCAACAAGATTTTTTGCAATACGCTTGGCTTGACAAATACCAAAATATTACTGCCTAAAGCGAACTATATTCAAAAATTGGTAACTTATGTTCCCATGCAAGAGACCGAAAAGGTACGACAAGCTTTATTTGCTGCAGGCGCGGGAGCGATTGGCAATTACGAACACTGTAGTTTTGTATCCGAAGGAACAGGTAGTTTTAAGGGAAATGAGAAGAGCAATCCCGTACTTGGAAAGGCAGGAATAGAAGAAGTTGTTGCTGAAAATAAAGTGGAGGTCACGTTTGAAAAACATTTGCAGGGTAAAATTTTGAGTAATCTATTCCAAGCGCATCCATATGAAGAAGTGGCTTATGAGCTGTATAACCTAGAGAATAAGTTGCAAAATGTAGGAATGGGTATGATAGGCGAATTGAAGCAACCCATGGAAGAACGCGCTTTTTTGGAGCTGGTAAAAGACAAAACAGGGACGGGCGGTATTCGCCACAGCGCACTTTTGGGTAAACCCATTCAAAAAGTTGCTGTGCTTGGCGGTTCAGGAAGTTTTGCTATTAAAGCAGCCTTACAGCAAAAAGCAGATGCTTTTATTACGGCCGATCTAAAATACCATCAATTTTATGAGGCTGAAAACCAGCTTATTTTGGCTGATATTGGCCATTTTGAAAGTGAAAGATATACAAAAAATTATATAGTTGAGTTTCTTTCAAAAAAAATGCCTAATTTTGCAGTTATTTTATCAACAGTAAATACGAATCCAGTTAACTACTTATAACGATGACAAAGAAAAAAGAATTAACGGTTGAAG
>JASLHL010000107.1 GCA_030152225.1 Flavobacterium sp.
ACGATACGATAAACAACACCTTTTTCTACTACGATGAAAATAAGCAGCCTGTAGTTATTAGCTGGGATGCTTTAGGCAATACAAAAATCAAATCGTTTGTAGCAACGGATGAATTCTTAACGATCACTGATACAGAGAACAATGTGTTCGCTGTGAAGATGGACGACTTAGGAAAAATCATCGCCAATAACGATGTGTTTGTAACGGAACTAGTAGACAATCAGGAGTTTATTACCAAGTTAGGAAATAAGGTAGAATTCATTGAGCAAATTACCAACAACAACGAGTTCATTACCAACATCATTGAAGAGTTGAAAGACACTTACGGAAACGTGGGGTATGATACGATAAACAACACTTTCTTCTACTACGATGAAAATAAGCAACCCGTAGTTATTAGCTGGGATGCTTTAGGCAATACAAAAATCAAATCGTTTGTCGCAACGGATGAATTCTTAACGATCACCGATACAGAGAATACGGTGTTTGCTGTGAAGATGGACGACTTAGGAAAAATCATCGCCAATAACGATGTGTTTGTAACGGAACTAGTAGACAATCAAGTGTTTATTGAAAAACTTGGTGATAGTAATGAATTTAAAACGCTGATTAAGAATAATTCGACACTAGCAAGTTTAAAAGTTACGGATGCCAATCTTAATACTGAAGAAGTAAAAGCAGGATTTGTCTTCCATAATGGTAAAGATGCCGTTGAGATAAAATTTGCAGAAACGTTAACAGCAATGGAAAAAGGAACGAATCAAACGACAGGGATGATTGAGTACTATTTCATTGATGAAACGGGTCAACCTGATGATGTAGTAATGGAAATTACACAAGATGTTATTGCTGATTTTGATAAAATAATCAAGGATACAAAGGTAATTAATTTATTAAAAGATTTTATTTCAACAACGACTGGAACAGTATCAGTCGATCGAGATGCAAATGGAGATATTATCATTACAACAGCAACCACGACTTTTAATTTAACCGATGAAATCCGAAGCAAGGAAACTAAAACGACCTTAACACCAGAAAAATACGATATGTATGTGTATTTGGATGAAGTGAATGGCGAATATTTAGAAGTACACGAAGAAACTGAACGCCCAGGAGAAACGTATTTAAGAACCTATAAGGCAACCAAATATGTGTATAAAAATGAGGCCAATGAAGATGTAGAGATTAAAGGATCTGAATTATTTGGAGCAACAGGGGGGAATAGTTTAGAAACGATTACTTCCCTAACCCTAGAGGATAATTATGGAGGTGTTGGAAAAGCTTTAGTTTTCCAAGATGAAGAAAAGTCAAAAAATCCAATTTATATCAAGGATATTTTTGAACAGTCTGAAACATTAACTCAGTTAGAAGCCAAATTAGATACACGCGAATTGATTTATACAGACGAGAATAAAAACTCGACTATTATTTCGTTCAACGAGCTTGTTCAAGAACCTTGGCATACGGGTAATGGGGTGCAAGCGACCAAAAATGATCAAGATATCTATACTATGGGATGGGTAGGGATTGGTTATACTACGAAGTCAGCCGCACCAAATGAACGACTACGTGTAAATGGAAGTATTACTGCAACGAATAGCTACTATGCGGATTATGTATTTGAAAACTATTTTGATGGTTTCTCTTCGTTGAAATACGACTATACTTTTAATGACTTAACTACAGTAGATAGCTATATTAAAACAAATAGACATTTACCTGGAATTACGCCAATTAGTGAGTTGGAAAAAACCGCAACAGGTTATTCATTTAACGTATCAGAGTTATCCATTCAATTATTAGAAAAAACAGAAGAACTTTTCTTACACGTAATTGAACAGAAAAAAGAGTTAGATCAAAAAGCGGATGAAATTCAAGTATTGAAGAATGAAGTACAGGATTTAACGAAGCGATTAGAAGCACTTGAAGCGCTTTTAAAATAGATAATTGTATAAGTCAAAAATGATATTGATGAAAAAAAATAACTTGAAATCTATTCAATATATAGTAGGGATGATGGTGGCTGTGTTTTGTACAATAGCCACCACTTTCGGACAAAATAATCCTCACACAACGAAGATTACAGATGGTTCGGTTGCCAATAGTGCTGTGACAGCTGCGCCTGCAACATTATTGGAATTGGAAAGTTCTACAAAAGGATTTTTGCTTCCGCGTATGACAACAGCAGAGCGAAATGCTATTACCATTACAGATATAGAACGTGGAAATGGTTTAGTAATCTATAATACCGATACAGACTGTATCAACTATTACAGTAGAGAAGGAAATCGTTGGTTGAGTTTATGTGGAACTTTACCTCCAGCTATTGCCGACTTAACCGACTGTAATCGAATTGTCCTGAGTGCATCAGGTAACGATTATTTAGAACAGGGGAAATTCTTAAAAGAAACTGATATTCTTTATGTACAGTTGAATGTACAAGAAGCGGGTTCATACCATATTACTGCTACACCAAGCCCAGAAAATGGTTATTCTTTTAGCAAAAGTGGTAGTTTTAACGCACCTGGGGTGTATACTATTGCCCTAGATGGTTTAGGTACACCACTTACAGGAAATGAAATTCAAGGGGATTTACTTACCTTTTCAATTAACGGAAAAGTAAGTACCGTTTGTACTTCAACGCGTATTAAAGTAAAACCGTCAGATCTAGATTTTAAAATTAATGAACCACAAAATGTAGCAGCAACTTGGGATGCTTATATCGGAGTGCCATTAAATGCAAACGATAATAAAGTGGAATTAGATGTCAATGTGACAAGAACGGGATTCTGGAGAGTACAATCAAATACGACTAACGGGATGTCTTTTAGTGGTTCGGGTGAATTTACAAGAGAAGGGAATCAAAAAATTGAAGTAGTTGGACAAGGTACACCTACGATCTCTACACCAGCTTCATCACCGAATGTTTTTACATTTACAACCAATTCAATTAGTCATACCAATCCGACGAATGCAAAAGTGATGGTGCATGTAAAACCTGTAGCATTTGAACTCCTATGTGATGATACCAATAACCCAATTGAAATTAGAGGAGGATACCAAGAAGATACGCGACTATCTCAGGCGAATTCTATTTTAATTCCAGTGAAAGTTTTAGCACCAGGAGCCACTTCGATTGAATTAAAAGGGCATTTTGTTGCAGGAAATACAACAACTCCGGTTAGTTTTAAAGCAAACAATGTGAACTTGGCATTCAATGCGAGTCGAAACAATATTCAGTTTGTAACCCTTTATCCGGAAGAAATAATGATTCCTAAGGGAACAACAGCAATTAAATTTACCAATCTTACACCTGGATCGTCAGCTATTTGTGCAACATTCCCAGAAATTACTGTAGAAGTACAACCGATTCGCTACACTATTCTGTGTAGTACCGTAAAAGTAAATGGATCCTATACCGTAGATTCTAATTTAGGAGCGAATCACTATATTGAACTTCGCGTAAATGTAGACTACCCAGGTCCGTATACAATTAGTACCAACGAAATCAACGGTGTTAGCTTTAGTGCAGCTGGTACATTCAGCGGTCAAGGACAACAAACAATTCGCTTGACACCTACAGGAAAATATACCGATGGTGGAAACCTAGCCTATACGATTACAACCAACAGTCAAATAGGTACAACGACGTGTTCAACGATGATTGATGTTCGATTTAGAGATATTGTTGTCTTGCGATTAGGATCAAATAACTATGGACCTTCTACCTCGAATACCTATGCTGGTGGAGCTATTTTAAATAGTAGAGTGAATTTTGGACCAACTGGAAAAGTGAAAGTAAATAACATCCGAATTCTAAATACATCAGTACAAGGCGAAAGTTTACGCAATTATATCGCGTCTAATAAAGTTGATATTATTGTCAACGTGATTGGATATAATTCTTCAGAAGCCACCAATCAAGTGTTATTAGATTTTGTGCGCAATCAAAAAGGAGTTCTGATTATTGGAGATGAGAATAGAGTGCATTCAACAACAAAGAGCTTTATTGAACAACTGACATCAAGTAGTGGAATTTTACACAATAGTAGATATACGATGTTGAATCCAGTGTTGAGTAGTGCAAATAATGATCCAATTATCAATGGACCTTTTGGAAACTTAAGCGGAAAATACCTAGGTAACGACGCGACGAATGGATGGTATTATAGCAACCTACCTACTAGTTTGGTTCCTTTAGTGAGTAAAGATGGAGATCCATCTTCAATTTGGGGATTAAAACACAAGGATTTAGGTTTTGCCTTCTTTGGTGATGGTGGATGGTTTGTAGGAACCGCTACAAGTACACATACCTCTATTTGGCCTTCAAAATATTTGGCAGATGGTACACCTATTGGAAAACCTTACTATCAAGGTAGTACGGTATATAACAGTGTGCTTTATGCAAACGTGATGGCATGGGCTATTGACTATGTGAAACAAAATAGACCCTCTAATTAATAGATAAGAAGCTGAAACGTCTTAGTAGGTTTCAGCTTCTTTAATCAAAAAATAATGCATATGAATTTAGAAAAAAAACAATATAAATTATTGTATTATATATTCTTAGCCGTCTTTTTTTGTATCACTACAGTGCAAGGGCAAAATACAAACATTAGAAATGGAATGAAGTTAACTGACCGTTCGGTTAGTGAGCCAGCTAGTGATGTACTACCTTTTAGTATTCTAGATTTAAGTTCGGTAGAAAAAGGATTCTTGTTGCCTAAAATGACAACGAGTGAACGTAGAAATATCCCAAAAGCGGATTTACAGCAGGGATTAATGATATATAATACGACTATTGATTGTATGGAGTTCTATAATGAAACTCGTGCTAGATGGTTAAATCTATGTGGAGAAATAGAACCGGCTACTTTTGTGATTCAAAATAGCAAATGTTCAACCATACAAATTGAAGGAAATTATTTTGAAGGGGTATTCTTAAAAGAACGTTCGAATATGATTTTCCTTGAAGTAAGTGTATCCACACCAGGGAGATATACTGTTGAGGCTACAGCTTATAATGGAGCAGATCCCAATGGATACGCTTTCCAAGGCAGTGGTATTTTTCCAGATGCTGGAAATTATCACATTGTGTTAAGAGGATCGGGTACGCCAATAAAAGGATATACACGAGATGGCAATGGAGCACCAACAAGCTCAGGTGACGAGATCAAATTTGTATTAAATGGAAAGGCTTCGAATTGTGTGATCCACAATTTTGTTGAAAAAGAATCCCTAAAATATAAAATTAGTCGCATTGATCCTGTAGGTAAGTTTTTTACAGGTGTTAATTTGACAGATTTGAGAAGTGGAAACCTTGAAGCTACCATTACGAATATTACCATGGGAGGAACTGTTGAAATCAACACGGTGGATAACAATGGAATTCGATTCTACGGTAGACATACGTTGACCCAGGCGGAAATAGCTACCAGAACAGCGAAAGTAATCTTAAGAGGTCAAGGCGCCCCAGTAGTTCCGAAAAGTACACCGTTGAATTTCTTTACCAATTCCCATGTTCAAGTAGAATTAGGACAATCTCCTGAATTTTACCCTTATTCGGTACGCATAGAACCGCTTACTGTAGATTTTTATTGTGCAAATGCCCAATATCCAATCAGCCACGAAGGTGTATTCGAATACAAGGTAAATTTAACAGCAGACAATAAAATTCACGTTCCACTGAAAGTACAAGCTACAGGTCGTGGTGAAGTAACAGGAACGGTTGAAATTGATGGAACGGGTTATGGAAATCAAACTGAAAAAATAGAGTTTACTTCA
>JASLHL010000126.1 GCA_030152225.1 Flavobacterium sp.
GGCCACCCTGTATATACGATTTCTGACCCGAGAAATATCGTGATTAAGAAAGTAGCAGAACAGCTATCGAAAGAAGCTGGAGACATGCTTTTATACGATATTGCAGAGCGCTTAGAAAGCGTGATGTGGGAGGAGAAAAAGATGTTCCCGAACTTAGACTGGTTCTCAGCGGTATCTTACCACCAAATGGGAGTACCTACCTTAATGTTTACTCCTCTTTTTGTTATTTCTCGTATTACAGGATGGAGCGCTCATATTATGGAGCAACGTCAGGATGGAAAAATTATTCGTCCTAGTGCAAACTATGTAGGGCCAGAGAACAAAGAATTTGTTTCAATCAAAAACAGAAAATAATTTAATAACTAAAAAAATAAAATTTTAAAATGTCATTACACATTTCAAACGAACGACCACAACCAGATCAAGTATTAGTGGACATTGCGGATTACGTATTAAACTATGAGATTAAGAATGATTTAGCTTGGAAAACAGCACACTACTGTCTATTAGACACGATTGGATGTGGGTTGGAAGCTTTAACATACCCTGCATGTACTAAATTATTAGGACCTGTAGTAAAAGGAACAATCGTTCCTAATGGAGCTAAAGTTCCAGGAACACAATTCCAATTAGATCCGATTCAAGCGGCTTTCAATATTGGAACAATTGTGCGTTGGTTAGATTTTAACGATACTTGGTTAGCAGCAGAGTGGGGACACCCTTCAGATAACTTAGGCGGTATTTTAGCTACTGCAGATTGGTTATCAAGAACGAATATTGCAGAAGGGAAAGCACCTTTAAAAATGAAACAAGTTTTAGAAGCAATGATCATGGCACACGAAGTGCAAGGGGTAATGGCTTTAGAAAACTCGTTCAACCGCGTAGGATTAGACCACGTATTATTAGTAAAATTAGCTTCTACAGCTGTTGTAGGTAAGTTAATTGGACTAACACGCGATGAGTTAATCAATGCTATTTCATTAGCTTTCGTAGACGGACAAGCGTTGAGAACCTACCGTCACGCACCAAATACAGGAAGCCGTAAATCATGGGCTGCTGGAGATGCAACTTCTCGTGCAGTTCGCTTAGCTTTAACAGCTAAAACAGGTGAAATGGGATATCCATCTGTATTAACTGCTAAAACTTGGGGATTCTATGACGTTTCTTTCAAAGGAAATGCATTCAAATTCCAAAGAGATTACGGTTCTTACGTTATGGAAAATGTATTATTCAAAATTTCATTCCCTGCAGAGTTCCACTCACAAACAGCAGTTGAAGCAGCGATGACATTGCATGCAAAACTAAAAGAATTAGGAAAATCTACGGAAGATATTAAGAAGATCACGATTCGCACGCATGAAGCGGCTATTCGTATCATCGATAAAAAAGGTCCATTAGATAACCCTGCGGATCGCGACCACTGTCTTCAATACATGATTGCTGTTCCATTAATCTACGGAAGATTAACAGCTGCAGATTACGAAGATAATATCGCTTCTGATGCGAGAATCGACGTATTACGCGACAAAATGGAGTGTGTGGAAGATGTTCAATTTACAAAAGACTACCACGATCCAGAAAAACGATCTATTGCTAACGCATTGACAATTACCTTTAATGATGGGTCTTCAATTGACGAAGTAGTAGTAGAATATCCAATCGGACACAAACGCAGAAGAGAAGAAGGTATCCCTGAATTAATCAAGAAATACAAAATTAACTTAGCACGCGTTTACCCAGAAAAACAACAACGAGTAGTAATGGAAAACTCTTTAGATTACAACACTTTAGTTAATCTAAATGTAAATGAGTTTGTTGACCTACTAGTTATCTAAGCTTATAAAATAAACAAGAGTTGATTGGAAGATCAACTCTTGTTCCTTAACAAGCAACCACCAACCAATAAATTATGAAAATTATGTCACAAAAAATAAAACTATTTGTAAATGGAGCGTTTACAGAAAGTAAAACCACTGCGTATTTACCTGTAGAAAACCCTGCAAATCAAGATATTATAGCGGAAGTTCCACTAACAAAAATAGAAGAAATAGACGAGGCTATTGCCTTAGCTGGTGAAGCGTTTAAAACGTGGAAGGAAGTAGCAACACCAGAGCGTGCGCGCTTATTTTTAAAATACCAACATTTGCTAAAAGAGCATCAAAAAGAAATCGCTGAGATTTTAGCGACTGAAAATGGAAAAACTTTTGCAGATGCAATGGGCGATGTATGGAGAGGGATTGAAGTAGTTGAACATGCGTGTTCTATTCCTACACTTATGATGGGGGAAACGGTAGAGAACGTTGCTCGTGCAGTAGATACCTACAGCTACATCCAACCTTTGGGTGTATGTGCGGGAATTACGCCTTTTAACTTCCCAGCGATGATTCCGTTGTGGATGTTCCCAATGGCTATTGCTTGTGGAAATACCTTTATTTTGAAACCATCAGAACAAGCGCCAATGACAGCGATGAAATTGGCTGAATTATTCCAACAAGCAGGATTCCCTAAAGGTGTTTTAAACATTGTACACGGATCGAAGGATCAAGTAAATCACATTTTAAATCACGAGGATATTCGCGCGATTTCATTTGTGGGATCTGTTCCTGTAGCGGAGCATGTTTACCGTACGGGAACGCATAATTTAAAACGCGTTCAAGCATTTGGTGGAGCAAAAAACCATATGGTTGTTATGCCAGATGCAAATAAACAACAAGTAATCAATAACTTAGTTGGTGCTTCTTGTGGAGCTGCAGGTCAGCGTTGTATGGCTATTAGCGTAGCAGTATTAGTAGGAGAAGCTCAAAACTGGGTAAATGAAATTAAAGAAGCATTAAGCACAATTAAACCTGGGGTTTGGTCAGATGACGCAGCCGCTTATGGGCCGCTAATCAACAAGCAAGCGAAAGAAAAGGTATTGCGCTTAATTAAAAGTGGTTACGACCAAGGAGCTGAAGTATTACTTGATGGAAGTGACTGTGTTGTACCAGGCTATGAAAAAGGATATTTTGTTGGACCTACGTTATTTAATAAAGTGACAACCGACATGGATATCTACAAAGAAGAAATCTTTGGACCTGCTTTACTACTTGTAACAGCAGATACGTTGGATGAAGCTATCCAAATTATCAATGACAACCCTTATGGAAATGGTACGTCCATTTTTACTAACTCAGGTGCAGCGGCGCGTAAGTTCCAACATGAAATTCAAGTTGGGCAAATTGGAGTTAACCTTCCAATTCCAGTGCCATTGCCATTTTTCTCTTTTACTGGATGGCGTAAGTCGTTTTTCGGGGATTTACACTCTTACGGAAAACAAGGAGTTCGCTTCTATACGGAAACCAAAACAATCACAGCGCGCTGGTTTGAGGAAGATGTGCCAGGAGGAAAGGTAAATATGACGATTAATCTTAAATAAGGGAAAGGTAGGTATTATGCAATTTAATTTAGATGAAAATCAAGTAGCATTTCAAGATGCAGCAAGGAGTTTTGCAGAAAAAGAACTGGCTCCTTATGCTTCAGATTGGGATGCGAATAAGATATTTCCGCGTGAGGCGATTCAAAAAGCTGGAGAACAAGGCTTTTGTGGAGTTTATACGCGAGAAGATGTAGGTGGATTGGGTTTTTCAAGATTGGATGCTGCTATTATTTTTGAAGAATTAGCAGCGGCTTGTCCTTCTACAACTGCTTATATCACCATTCACAATATGGTGACTTGGATGATTGATGAATTTGGTAGTGAAACTATTCGACAAACGATTTGTCCACCACTTGCTGCAGGACTGAAGTTTGGTTCGTATTGTTTAACAGAACCTGATTCGGGTTCTGATGCAGCAAGTTTAAAAACAACAGCTGTAAAACAAGGGGATACCTATGTATTAAATGGGACGAAAGCGTTCATTTCTGGCGCTGGAGAAAGTGATTTCCTTGTGGTGATGGCTCGTACAGGAGAAGCTGGACCAAAGGGCATTAGCGCTTTTGTTGTACCTGCGGATGCTCCAGGCATTAGCTTTGGAGAAAAAGAGAAAAAACTAGGGTGGAATACACAACCTACGCGTTTTGTCTTTTTTGATCAGGTTGTAATCCCAGCAGAAAACTTATTAGGGAAAGAAGGTGATGGATTTAAAATGGCTTTGAAGGGGCTTGATGGCGGACGTATCAATGTAGGTATATGTTCGGTTGGAGCTGCACAAGGGGCCTTAAATTTAGCACAGCGCTATATGCATGAGCGCATGCAGTTTGGCAAATCACTGGCTCAATTTCAAGCGTTGCAGTTTAAAATTGCAGACATGGTGACTGAATTAGTAGCTGCTAGACAAATGGTCTATTTGGCTGCGTTTAAGTTGGATACAAAAGATACCAACGCAACAACGTATTGTGCAATGGCCAAGCGTTTGGCTACAGATAATAGCTTTACGGTTTGCAACGATGCCTTGCAGTTGTTAGGTGGTTATGGCTGTACGCAAGATTTTCCAGTAGAGCGTTTGATGCGTGATGCACGTGTACATCAAATCGTAGAAGGAACCAATGAAATTATGAAATTGGTGATCTCAAGAAGAATATTAGAAGAAGGAGCAACTGCTGAAATACGTTAATGAATTGACATGAGTTTAATACTGACAGAAATAAAAAATCGCGTTGGTTTTATCACCCTAAATTCAGAGAAGACTTTAAATTCTCTGAATTTAGAGATGATAGAGACCTTAACAGCCACCATGGAAGCATGGAAAACATCAGAGGAAGTCGTTTGTATTTTTATTCAAGGAGCAGGCGAAAAAGCCCTGTGTGCAGGTGGTGATGTTCGCAGTTTATACGACAACATCATCGCGCAACGCGCTATTGATGGAACGCAAGTGCCTCAAGGGAATTTTGATTTTTTCGCTAAAGAATACGCATTGAATTACACCATCCATACGTATCCTAAACCCATTATAGTGTGGGGACATGGCATTGTAATGGGAGGCGGAATTGGCGTAATGGTGGGAGCTTCTCATCGCATCGTTACAGAGCGAAGTAAACTGGCTATGCCTGAAATTACAATTGGTCTATTTCCCGATGTAGGAGCAACTTGGTTCTTAAACCGCATGCCATCGGCTTATGGCGTGTATTTGGGATTGACAGGTGCGCGTTTAGATGCTGCAGATTGTCGTTTCTTGGGATTGGCGGATTACTATATGGAAGCTGTTGAAAAACAGAATGTTATCAATGCTTTGATGGAGGTAAATTGGCGTGATTCAGCAGGTGAACAAGTAGATGAATTGTTGGCTGCTATAGCGAAAAAGTATACCGTTGGTGTATCACAAGCAGCAGAACATCAGGCTTTTGTTCAACAATTTGAAGGAGTTCAAACGCTCGAAGCGTTTCGTACTATTTTAACTGACGCAGCAAAAGATAGTTGGATCGAAGCAGGCGTACAGAGTTTTGAAAAAGGATCACCTAGTTCAGCGCATATTATCTTTAGACAGCTTAAAGAGGGAAAAACATACAGTCTTGAACAAGTATTTCAAACGGAATTAAACTTGGCTTGTCAATGTTGTATTCACCCTGATTTTGCCGAAGGTGTACGTGCTTTATTAGTGGACAAAGACCAATCTCCTAAATGGCAACCTGCTACTTTAGAAGATGTTACGGACGAATGGGTGGACGGATACTTCACACCCCTTTGGACGAAAGAAAATCACGTTTTAAAGAATTTAGGTAAAACCGAATAGAGTATGGCAAAAATAGCTTTTATAGGCTTAGGAAATATGGGTGGTCCAATGGCCGCCAACCTAATTAAAAAAGGCCACCAAGTAGTAGGATTTGACGTAAGCGAAGCTGCTTTGAATCAATTGGTTGCCAATGGAGGACAAGTTGCAGCAACAGCAATAGAAGTGGCACGTGGTGCTGAAGTTGTTGTATCCATGCTTCCCTCAGGAAAACACGTGGCAGATTTGTACACGGAAGAATTTATGGCTCAATTACAGCCAAATGCTGTTTTGATCGACAGTAGTACAATTGATGCAGTAACGGCACGTACAGTTGCAGCAGCAGCTGTAGCGCAAGGACACGCAATGATTGATGCACCAGTTTCTGGTGGAACAGCAGGAGCTCAAGCGGGAACATTAACTTTTATTGTCGGAGGAGCTGCACAAGATTTTGAACGTGCAAAACCGATACTAGAAGCGATGGGACAAAATATATTTTATGCAGGTGAATCAGGTGCTGGACAAGTAGCAAAAATCTGTAATAATATGTTGTTAGCCATTCATATGATTGGTACTTCAGAAGCGATAAACTTAGGGGTTCGCCATGGATTGGATCCTAAAGTATTAAGTGAAATTATGCAGAAAAGTTCGGGTAGAAACTGGTCGTTGGAAGTGTATAATCCTTATCCTGGAGTTTCTGAAAATACACCGGCGTCTAAAGGGTATGCTGGTGGTTTTGCCGTAGATTTAATGGCAAAGGATTTAGGACTAGCAGCCGAGGCAAGCTTAGATACCAAAAGCTCAACTCCTCTAGGGAACACAGCACTTAATCTGTATCGCATGTGGAGTGAAGCAGGAAATGGAAAAATTGACTTTTCAAGTATAATCAAATTTTTAAATCAGCAATAGTTATGAATTTTGAGACTTTACAATACCAACAAGAAGGATATGTTGGGACATTGACGATCAATCGTCCTGATGCATTAAATGCGTTGAATAAAACGGTATTAACAGAATTAAAATCATTTGCAGAACAGGCAAAAAACAAAGGCGATATTCGCGCTCTGATTCTTACAGGTTCTGGTGAAAAAGCTTTTGTTGCGGGCGCAGATATTAAGGCCATGCAAAGTATGACACCTCAAGAAGCAACTGAATTTTCGTATACTGCTCAGGCAGCATTTAACGCAATTGAAGCGTTGCCTTTTGCCGTAATTGCAGCAGTGAATGGATTTGCTTTAGGTGGTGGATGTGAATTGGCACTGTCCTGTGATATTATTTTAGCGAGTGAAAAGGCTAAATTTGGTTTACCTGAATCTACCCTTGGTTTATTGCCTTGTTTTGGTGGAACCCAACGTTTACCAAGAGCTATTGGACTTTACAAAGCAAAGGAAATGGTGTTTACAGGGGATTTTTATTCAGCTGCTGCTTGTGAAGCGATGGGATTTGTCAATCGCGTGGTTGAAGCAGAAGATTTGTTGAATCAAGCTAAGGCAATGGCTCAAACAATTGCTTCTAGAGGACCAATTGCAGTAGCAAAAGCTAAAGAATCCATGCATACAGGTTATGACTTGACTTTAGCTGATGGACTTAAACAAGAAGGAGCGCTTTTTGGCACCTTGTTTAACACATCGGATCAAAAAGAAGGAATTGGCGCTTTTATTGAAAAAAGAAAGCCTGATTTCAAAGGGAAATAATTGTGTTTAGCACAGATAAAAAAAGGGCGTACTACCATGGTAATACGCCCTTTTTTGTTATATGTTACTTATTACAAAATTGAGGCTCTGAGTTCTTCTGCTGATTTGGGTGATAAATAACCCAAGGGAATATCAAAGACCGTTTTAGCTCCACTATGTCCTTCTTTGGCCATTTTGGCTATTGCACGCGAAAATGCAACTAAAACAGAAGCAGTAAACGCGGGATTACTCTCTAATTTTAATCCAAACTCTAGGTGTTGTTGATTTCCGTCGCCTGTTTCTCCAGCGCGCAAAACAAAACCACCATGAGGCATCGCACTGTGATCGCGCTTTAATTCTTCTTCAGAAATAAAGGAAACAGTGGTATGGTAGGGTTCAAAATAATTGGGCATCGTTTTAATTGCCTGTTCAATTTGTTGTTGATCTGCTCCATCTTCCGCTACGACGTAACAAACACGTTGGTGTTTTTGTGCAGCAGTAAAGGTTGGGTTTGTACCTGAACGAACTTGTTCAAGTGCCTCCTCTATTGGTAAGGTATATTGTACGCCATTTTTTACACCTGCTAAACGGCGAATGGCGTCGGAATGCCCTTGACTTAGTCCTTTTCCCCAAAAGGTATACGTTTCTCCTTGAGGTAAGATAGTCTCTCCAATCAAGCGCAACATAGAAAATAAGCCAGGATCCCATCCTGTGGAAATTAAGCTTAAGGTTTGATTAGCCTGTGCACATTGATTAACTTTTGCAAAATAAGCGGGAATTTCTCCGTGATTGTCAAAACTATCAACCGTATTAAAATTAGTGGCTAATTGAATGACTT
>JASLHL010000138.1 GCA_030152225.1 Flavobacterium sp.
CAAATTTACACCCAAAACATTTCAGAAACAAATCAATATGGATTTAGAAGCTAAAAAAAAAGCATTCGTAGCGTTAGGAGATTTTTTAAGACAATTTGCTACAAATGAATTTGTAAAAAGTGAAAAAGTTGAACATAATGACATTTTTTTCTCCTCATTTGAAGCTTTAATTGAGACATCTGTACACTACAACGGATGGTTTGTAAAAGAACAAGTTCTAATCGCCATTCAATCTTGGGCAGCCGCATTAACAGAAGAAAATATAACCCAATGGTGTTCAGCCTATGATTTTTCAACTGAACCGCTGAAAAAGGTTGGCTTAATCTTAGCTGGAAATATTCCTTTAGTGGGATTTCACGATCTACTTTCTGTCCTGATTTCTGGAAATATTGCCCTTGTAAAATTGTCGTCTAACGATCAAAAATTACTTCCACTTTTAGCAGAATACCTACAAAAAGTAGAACCTCAGTTTGCAGAACGTCTTGTGTTTATCAAAGGTAAAATGGAAGGGTTTGATGCTGTTATCGCTACAGGAAGCAATAATACAGCCCGTTATTTTGACTACTACTTCAGTAGTGTACCCAATATTATTCGAAAAAATAGAAATTCCGTGGCGTTGTTAACTGGAGAGGAAACACCAGAACAATTGACCGAATTATCAAAAGATATTTTTACTTACTATGGTTTAGGATGTCGAAATGTATCTAAATTATTCGTTCCTCGTGGGTATAATTTTGACGCCTTTTTTCAGGGAATGTATGCGCAAAAAGACGTTATTTCCTATGAGAAATACGCCCATAATTACGACTATAATAAAGCTGTTTTCTTGATGAGTGAATTCAAATTGCTAGATAATGGCTTTTTGACCATCAAAGAAGATGCGTCTTATGCATCACCTATTTCTTCCGTATACTATGAGTATTATGATGCCATAGAAGAGGTGATTGAGCGATTGAAAAACGATCAAGAGAAAATACAGTGTATTGTATCCAATGGTATAACAACAGACAGTATCGCATTTGGACAAACACAAACCCCACAACTTTGGGATTATGCTGACCAAGTGGATACGCTAGCCTTTTTATTGAAATTATAAGACAATGAAAAACATACATAACTTTTGCGCAGGTCCTTGTTTATTGCCACAATCGGTCTATGAACAAGCATCACAAGCCATTCTCGACTTTGAACAGACGGGAATGTCTATTTTATCTATCTCACACCGTAGTAAAGAATTTATTGCCGTGTTGGAAGAGGCTCGATCGTTGAGTCTAGAATTGTTGGGATTGCAGCACAAAGGCTATGTCGCATTGTTTTTACAAGGGGGAGCAAGTATGGAATTCTTGCGTATTCCCTATAATTTAATGCAGCAAAAGGCAGGATACATCAATACAGGGACCTGGTCTGCCAAAGCCATTGAACAAGCACAGTTAATGGGCGAAGTATCCATCGTTGCTAGTTCAGAAGATCGAGCGTATACCTATATTCCCAAAGAGATTCACGTGAAAGAACCCTTGGATTATTTGCATTTTACTTCAAATAATACCATTTATGGTACACAGTTCAATTCTATCCCCAAAGCGAATGCTCCTTTGGTTTGTGATATGAGTTCGGATATTTACTCTCGTGAATTTGCCTATGATCAGATCGATTTGATCTATGCAGGAGCACAGAAGAATATCGGACCAGCAGGGGTTAGCCTTATTTTGGTCAAGGAGGAAATACTCGGTAACACACAACGCGTAATTCCACAGATGATGGACTATCAAGAGCATATTAACAAGGATAGTTTATATCATACGGCCAATGTATTTGCAGTATATACTTGTTTGCTAAATTTAAGATGGCTCAAACAACAGGGAGGAGTAGCTGCTATTGAACGCGTCAATAATCAAAAAGCAGCCCTATTTTATCAAACCATTGATCAATTGGATTTTGTACAAGGAGTTGCTGCAGTAGAGGATCGATCCAAGATGAATGTAACCTTTCGCTTTGCAGAAGAAAGAATGAATGGCGTATTCGATCAGCTTTGTACAGAAGCTCATATTGCCAATGTACAAGGACACCGATCAGTAGGGGGATATAGAGCCTCGTTGTACAATGCCGTAACACTAGATAGTGTTGCTGTTCTTGTAAACGTATTAGAACAAATGAAGACCGTAATCTAACGAATAAAAAAGACGACTTACATGAGAGTATTAGCCAATGATGGTATACCAGAAGATATAAAACAAAAATTAGAAACGCTTGGTTTTGAAGTAAAAGAGATACGCGTAGCCCATGAACAATTGGTAGCTTATACCCAAAAAAATGACGTTGCTGTTTTATTAGTTCAACAAGGTACCTTGTTGAATAAACGCATGATTGACGAGCTGAAACACTTAAAAGCTATTGTTTTTGCGGGAGTGCAGGTCAATTTAGAACTTATGGATCACATCAAGAGCAATGGAATTAGCGTTATTTGGGCAGAAGAAGCCTTGGCCAATGCCACCGCAGAGCTTGTGTTTGCTCACCTATTTAGCGGTGCTCGATTGTTACAAGAAGCTAATAGAAATATGCCTTTGGAAGGCGATACGATGTTCAAATCCTTACAGCAATCGTATAGTTCAGGGGTTGAGTTGTCGGGTAAAACATTGGGAATTATCGGCATGAATCAAGCAGGGCAATTGGTTGCTCAAAAAGCATTAGGATTGGGGATGCATGTGGTGTATAGTGATGCTTCAATGCCGCACCTTAAAACAACATTCGAACTGGCAAATGGACTTGTCTTTGCTGTAGACATGGAATCAATTACACTGGCTGAATTAGCAGAACAAGCCCATTTTATTACTATTCATACCAAATATTTTCAACGCTATATCGTAGATAAAGATATATTCGAACAAGCAGAAAACTTGATTGGAATTGTCAACTGTGCTTATCCTGAAGCAATTAACGAAGTGGATTTGGTGGATGAGGTAAACAAAGAAACCATTCTTTTTGCAGGATTGGATCGCTTTGAAGAAGAACCTAATCCTGTGATTCAAGTGCTCATGCAATCAGCATTTTCGCTTTCGCCTAATATTGCGACAGCAACCCATGAAAGCCAACACCAAGTTTGGGATGAAATACAACGTAAAATGCACGAATTATTAAATTAATTGCGTAGCTTTAGTTGAAAATTAAATACTATGGTAGAGCAAATAACAAAATTAATTGAGCAGGTAACGGCAAAAGAAGTAAGTGGATCCGCTATTTCTAGTGAATTAACAGGAGCGGTTACAAAAGAAACAGGAGATAGTATTATCAATGGGTTCAAAAATAGCATTAGCCAAGGAGATCTTGGTGGATTAACTAATTTATTGAGTGGAAATGTAGGTAATTTAGCGTCCAATCCCATGGTTTCTGGTATGATTGGAAACCTAATATCGGGATTGACAACGAAGCTCGGATTGCCAGAAGGGATTGCGAATAACTTTGCCTCCTCTGTGATTCCTAGCGTGATTCAGATGATTATCTCTAAAGTACAAGGCGGAGAAAATGGTTTCCAATTGACGGATTTAATCAGTGGATTAGGGGATGGAAAAGGAGGAAGCGATTTATTAGGCTCTTTAACAGGAGGAAAAGAAGGCCTCGGTGGAGCCATTGATGCACTGAAAGGGTTGTTCTAGTTGATAGACACACAAGATAAAAAAAGCCAAAAGGAATTTCTTTTTGGCTTTTTTTATTGTATTTATTTTGAAT
>JASLHL010000203.1 GCA_030152225.1 Flavobacterium sp.
CGATTACTACAAAGCTGATGACGTTAAAGCGGCAATTGCAAAAATTGACTTCACTTTATCATTGTCAGATCGTGCAGATGAGACAGCGATTTTAACTAAAGGTATTGCTCCAATTCCTACTTATTTAGAAGCATGGAGTGATGACTCATCAAAAGAAGGATTATTTACTATCGTTCAACCGACAATTAATCCTGTATTTGATACAAGACAACCAGAAGAGAGTTTCTTAGTATGGTCTGGCGATAATACGACTAAAGCGTATGACTTCGTTAAACAAAACTGGGAATCATCAATTTTAGCAGGAACTGGAAAAACTTGGATAGACGTATTACAAAACGGTTACGTTTATAAAGGTTCTAATACAGGTTCTGCATACGCAGCTAATGTTGACGTGAATGCAGTAGCAACTGCTATCGTTAACGATGCGAAAAAAGTATCTGGTGACGTAGAGTTGAAAGTTTACGAATCAACAGTAATGCGTGATGGCCGCTATGCAAATAATGCTTATTTGCAAGAATTGCCAGATCCAGTGAGTAAAGTTACTTGGGACAACTACGCTGCTATTAACCCTATTTTTGCAGAGCAATTAGGAATTGAACAGCATGGTAAAATTAAAGTAGAAGCGAATGGCTATACTTTAGAATTGCCAGTAGTGTTGCAACCAGGACAAACTATGGGGACAGTTTCTGTAGCATTAGGTTACGGACGTACTAACGTAGGTAAAGCTGGTGACAACGTAGGTCAGAATGCTTATCCTTTCTTAGCATTAGTAAATGGAACGATGCAAACAATTGCAAAAGCTTCAGTTTCTAAAGCTTCAGGTACTTACGAATTAGCACAAACACAAACGCATAATACAATCGAAGGTCGTAACATCATTCGTGAAACTACTTTCGCTAAATACCAAAAAGATCCTAACTCAGAGTCTGGTCGTTTCGCAGATTCACACAAAACTTACGATTTGTGGAATAAATACGATCAACCAGGTCACAAATGGGTTATGGCTATTGACTTGAACGCTTGTACAGGTTGTGGTTCATGTGTGGTTGCTTGTAGTGTAGAGAATAACGTTCCTGTAGTAGGTCGTGAAGAGGTTCGTCGTCGTCGTGAAATGCACTGGTTACGTATTGACCGTTATTACACGATTATCGAAGACGGTAAGGATTACACGAAAGAAAGAGAAATTGCTAACATTAAAGATTTCGAAAATGTAACTGTTGTTAACCAACCAATGTTGTGTCAGCACTGTGACCACGCTCCATGTGAGACAGTATGTCCAGTATTAGCTACAGTTCACTCTTCAGAAGGTCTTAACCATATGGCTTATAACCGTTGTTTCGGTACACGTTACTGTGCGAACAACTGTCCATATAAAGTGCGTAGATTCAACTGGTTTAACTATTGGAACGATTCACGTTTCGATAATTATTTGAACAACGAGTTTACACATTTATTATTGAACCCAGATGTTACTTCACGTTCACGTGGTGTAATGGAGAAATGTTCAATGTGTATCCAACGTATTCAAGCTGGTAAGCTTAAAGCGAAAATTGAAAACCGTCAATTAAAAGATGGAGACGTGAAAATGGCATGTCAAGCTGCTTGTTCTGCTAATGCTATTATTTTCGGTGACGTGAATGATCCAGAATCAGAAGTGTCAAAAGCAATCCGCAATGAGCGTGTTTACTATGTATTAGAAGAAATCAACGTTCAACCGAACATTGGTTACATGACTAAGGTTAGAAACACATTTGAAGCATAATTTTATTCTATATCTGAAATAAAACTACTATGTCATCGCATAACGAATCAATATTAAGAGAACCATTAATGACCGGTAAGGACATCACGTATGCAAAAATTACGGATGATATCTTACTACCGGTTGAGAATAAACCCAACAAAGCTTGGTGGATAGGATTTATCGTAGCCGTGTGTGGAGCTATGTTGTGGGTTGTGAGTGTTGGATACACGTTTTGGACGGGTATCGGTGCTTGGGGACTGAATAAAACTGTAGGTTGGGCATGGGATATCACCGACTTCGTATGGTGGGTTGGTATCGGTCACGCCGGAACACTTATCTCGGCAGTATTATTACTTTTCCGTCAAAACTGGAGAAATTCAATTAACCGCTCGGCAGAGGCGATGACTATCTTCGCTGTAATCTGTGCTGCTACATACGTTGTAGCTCACATGGGTCGTCCTTGGTTAGCATACTGGATTTTCCCTCTTCCAAATCAATTTGGATCACTATGGGTTAACTTTAACTCTCCATTAGTATGGGATGCATTCGCGATCTCAACTTACTTTACAGTATCATTAGTATTCTGGTACTGTGGTTTGTTACCAGATATCGCTACTGTACGTGACCGTGCTACTGGTATTAAGCAAAAAATATACGGTGTGTTATCAATGGGTTGGTCTGGATCAGTAAAAACTTGGCAACGTTTTGAGATTGTATCTCTAATCTTAGCGGGTATTTCTACTCCTCTAGTACTTTCTGTACACACGATTGTATCAATGGACTTTGCAACATCTGTAATCCCTGGTTGGCATACAACTATTTTCCCTCCGTACTTCGTTGCTGGAGCGATTTTCTCGGGATTTGCGATGGTACAAACGTTATTGTTAATCTTACGTAAAGTATTAAACTTTGAGAACTACATCACGATGTTCCATATTGAGTCAATGAACAAAATTATCATGACTACAGGTTCAATCGTAGGTATCGCGTATTTAACAGAGTTGTTCATAGCTTGGTACTCAGGTTCTGAATATGAAATGTACGCGTTCGAAAACCGTATCATGGGACCATATGCTTGGGCTTACTGGGCGATGATGACATGTAACGTGATTTCACCGCAGTTGTTCTGGTTCAAAAAGATCCGTACAAGTATTGCAATTTCATGGATTTTATCGATTGTCGTAAATATTGGTATGTGGTTCGAGCGTTTTGTAATTATCGTAACTTCATTACACCGCGATTATTTACCATCATCTTGGGTAATGTTCTACCCAACATGGGTTGACGTTGGTATCTTTGTAGGATCAATTGGTTTGTTCTTTACATTATTCTTATTGTTCATTCGTTTCTTACCTAGTATCGCTATCGCAGAGGTTAAGTTATTGTTGAAAAGCTCTAGTTTACAACATAAAACTAAATTGGCTCAAGAGGGTGCATTCCCAGCGGATCAAGTTGAATACTTTAGAGAATCATTGGAGAAATACGATTCTGTAACAGAAGAGGAAATTAAAGCAATACACATAAAATAATAGCAATGAGCAATACAAAATATATTTTAGGAAGTTTTGCCGATCCTGATGAAATGATGCACGGGATTGATAAATTGCAAGCTAATAACGTAAGTATTTACGACTGCTATACACCGATGCCTATTCACGGTATTGAAGCAAAATTAGGAGTTAAACCTTCACGTCTACCAATCGCAGCATTTTGCTTTGGTGCGTTAGGTACAGTTTTGGGATTCAGTTTATTGTTTTACACAATGTCTTATGACTGGCCGATGAACGTAGGTGGTAAACCAGCTATGTCTCTTCCCAACTTTGTTCCTGTTACTTTTGAGGTTACTATTTTATTATGTGCTTTAGGAATGGTTGCAACATTTTTCTTCCGTAATCACTTGTTCTTCGGTAGAGCACCTCGAGTAATGGACTTGAGAGCTACAGATGATAGATTTATTATCGCTATCGATGCAAATGAAAATACAGATCATTCATTTATTGATGGTTTATTAAAAGAAGCTGGTGCAGTAGAAGTTAAATACAATGAAAGAAAATATGTTAGTTATGAATAAAAGAAGTTTTCTTAGCGCTGTATGTTTAGCTGTAGCAGTAACTGCAGTCACTACTTCTTGTAGAAATGATGATAGTATAACACGTAGTACAGGTTGGGAGTTTTCTCCTAACATGTACAATCCAATAGGATACAATCCTGATCAACCAAATGCCAATTTTAAAAATGGCTCTACGGCTCAGATTCCTCCTGCAGAAACTGTTCCTCAAGGATTTATTGATTTTGGAGCAACGTATCCAAATGGCCCTGAAGGTTATGAGAAAGCTGGAGCGGAGCTTAAGAATCCATTAGAAGCTACAAAAGCGAATTTGGCAGAAGGTGAACACTTATATTTAGTTTACTGTGCTGTTTGTCACGGTAAGGATGGAAAAGGTGATGGCTCGATTACAAAAGATCGTTCAGTAACGGATTCTAGAGGTACTCGTCAATTAGAGAATTTTCCTCCTCCTCCTTCATACGCAAGATCGTCAAGCTCAAACTCATCAAGAGGTGGTGCAATGGCTGATTTGTCAGGTGGAAAAATTTATCATACAATCTATTACGGACTAAATGGTATGGGTTCATACGCTTCTCAAATTAATGATGAGGAACGTTGGAAAGTGATCATGTATGTACAAGAATTACAAAAAAAATAATCTAACATCAATTTAATAAATGGGAACTCACAATCATCATCACGATTATAATTTTAGCGAACGCTACAACTTTGCTGGTACAGCGAAGTTAGTTAGCATACTTGCTATTGTTGCCGGAGTTGCTGTCATTGCCTATGGTCTTATGACAGGAGAAACAATGCGCACATTTGCCAATCTATTATTGATGGGATATTATTTTACTTGTGTGTGTGCTGCTGGTGCTTTCTTTGTAGGTTTACAAATGGTTACGCAATCAGCTTGGTCTGCAGGATTTATTCGTATTCCTCAGGCAATGGCAACAGTTTTACCAATCGCTTCAGTAATTTTATTAATTATTGCTGCAGGAGGTATCTACTCACATACTTTGTATCATCACTGGACTAATCCAGCATTATTTGATCCTGCTAGTCCTGAATATGATTCATTAGTAGCTGGGAAAGAAGCTTTCTTGAACATACCTGGATTCTTTATCCGTCAGATTTTGTTCATGGGTAGCTACAGTATCTTTGCTTTTATTTTAACGAAGCTTTCATACAAAGAAGATTTAGAAGGTGGTTTAAACTCTTACAAAAAGAGCTTTAAATTATCAGCTATATTCTTAGTAGTTTTCGGTTTCACTACTCCAATCTGGTCATTTGACACAATCATGTCGTTGGAAGCTCACTGGTTCTCAACTATGTTTGGTTGGTACAATTTCGCGGCTATGTTGGTTAGTGCAATTGCAGTAATGGTAGTTATCTTAGTTTTACTTAAGAAAGCTGGATATATGGCTTGGGTTAATGAAAATCATTTACATGACTTGGGTAAATTAATGTTCGGATTCTCAATCTTCTGGACATACGTTTGGTTTTCTCAGTTCATGTTGATTTGGTATTCTAATATTCCTGAAGAAACTGTTTATTTTTATAAACGTTGGGAACCTGAATACAAGCCTTGGTTCTGGTTAAGTTTAGTAATGAACTTTTTAGCTCCTTTATTACTTTTAGTAGATAGAGATGCTAAACGTAAACTAAATATGATGTTGTTCGTAGCAATATTATTATTATGTGGACACTGGTTAGATTACTATATTATGATTATGCCAGGTACTGTTGAGACTGAAAGAGGATTTGGAATTTTGGAAATTGGTACTGCAATTGGTTTCGCTGGATTGTTTACATTCTTAGTGTTAAACAACCTTTCTAAACATGCTTTAGCTCCAAAAAATCATCCTTTCTTAGACGAAAGCTTGAATCATCAGTTGTAATTAAGTAGAGATCACGTTCAAACGTTTTTATAAGAAATGAATTTAAAAATAAATAACAAGTTTAAATCCATAGCGGGTTTACTACTATTAATCAGTTTGTTCTTTGCAGCACCAACAATGGCTGTACAAAGTGATTCTACGGTAGTAGATACTACAGCAGCAGTCGAGCAGACTGTAGCTGTAGATTCTGCAGCAGTAGTTGAGAATGCTGATGCCACTGTCGCTGCAACTGCAGTAGACGCAGGCGCTACTTCTGTAGCGAAAGTTGAGGAGGTAAAAACTATCGATCCTCAGGTTTACAAAAACTTCTATTATTACGTATTATTATTCTTCGTAATCTGTACGGTTATTGCTGTTGTTGGCAAGATTCACTCAGTTTACGTATTAACACGTAAGATGAATGGTAAGTACAACCCATTATCAAATAATAATCTTCAAGCTACATTGTTCTTGATTTTCTTATTTGTGTTTTTATGGGGAGTTTATTATTCATACACTGTATGGGGAAGTTGGTCATGGCGTGATGCTGCGACAATCCACGGTAAAGAGATAGACACGATGTTTATCATTACTACGATTGTAACTACGTTAGTGTTAGTACTTACACACATTGTGTTATTGACATTCACGTTTGTATACCGCATGAAAGCTAAGCGTAAAGCTTACTATTATCCACACAATGATGCTATTGAGCGTATTTGGACGATTGTTCCTGCTATCGTTTTGACAATTTTGGTATTGTTCGGTTTCTTTACTTGGAGATCAATTACGAATGTACCTGAAGAATTACAAAAATCGGCTATTCAAATTGAAGTAATGGGAGAGCAATTCCTTTGGAATGTACGTTATCCTGGAGCAGATGGTGAATTTGGTCACCGTAACTTCAAATTGACTACAGCTAGTAATCCTTACGGTATTGATTTCAATGATAAAGCATCATGGGATGATATTCAAGGGGAGTACATCGTTATTCCGGTAAACAAGTCTGTACGTTTCCATATCCTTTCAAAAGATATTATTCACTCTTTTTATATTCCTGATTTCCGTGTTCAAATCAATGCGGTACCAGGTATGACGAACTACTTCCAGTTCACACCAACTGTTACAACTGAAGAAATGCGCGATCGTATGAACGATCCAAACTATGACTTCATCATGTTGTGTAACAAAATTTGTGGTAGCGGTCACTGGAACATGGGTAAAAAAGTTGTCGTTGTAACTGAAGAGGAATACAAAGAATGGTTAAGCAAACAAAACAAATACTTCACTGAAGATTTGCAAAAAGAGTTTGCATCAAACGATAAAGCTGAGTCTACTAACGTAGCTTCATTAAATTAATTGTAGAAAGAATTTATAATAGAATATGTCAAGCACAGTTATATCACACGACGCTAGTCATCATGAGGATCATGGTCACCACCATGAGACGTTCCTATCTAAATATATATTTAGTATGGACCACAAGATGATTGCGAAGCAATTCTTGATCACTGGTA
>JASLHL010000320.1 GCA_030152225.1 Flavobacterium sp.
CTGAAGCTAAAGCATAATTTTTTAACAATATCATAAAGTCGTTATGCTGATAGATGTTTACCTTTGTATTCAACTGTCCATAACGACTTTTTTAATTTATTAACTCTTTAAAAGATTACTAAAATGGCAAATATTACTGCTGCAGACGTAAACAAGCTGAGACAACAAACAGGTGCCGGAATGATGGACTGTAAAAAAGCTTTAGTTGAGGCTGAGGGAGATTTCGATAAAGCAATCGAAGTTTTACGTAAAAAAGGACAAAAAGTTGCTGCTAACCGTTCTGATCGTGAATCATCAGAAGGTGCTGCTGTAGCTCTTGTTAACGCTGACAAAACTAGAGGTGTTGTTATTACATTAAACTGTGAGACTGACTTCGTAGGTAAAAACGAAGGTTTCCAAGCCTTGGCAAAAGAATTGGCTGAAAAAGCAATCAACTACAATACAAAAGAAGAATTCTTAGCTTCTCCATACAATGACACCATGACTATTGCTGACAAATGTATCGAGCAAACAGGAGTTATCGGTGAGAAAATCGAAATCGGTTCTTTCGAAGTATTAGAAGGTGCTTACATCGGTTCTTACGTTCACGGAAACAAAATCGCTGCAATTACTGCTTTATCAGCAGCTGTTGCTAAAGCGGAAGAAATTGCAAAAGACGTTTCTATGCAAGTAGCTTCAATGGGAGCTGAGACATTATCTTACAAAGATTTTGACGCAGATTTCATCGCGAAAGAAACAGAAGCTCGTATCGCAGTGATCGTAAAAGAAAACGAAGAGTTAGTACGTTTAGGTAAAACACTTAAAAATGTACCTCAATATATTTCTTACGCTCAACTTACTGAAGAAGTGTTGAAACAAGCGGAAGAAGATGCTAAAGCTGAATTAAAAGCTGAAGGTAAACCTGAAAACATCTGGGATAGAATTTTACCTGGAAAAGTGGCTCGTTTCATCAGTGACAATACAACTTTAGACCAAGAGAAAGCATTATTAGACCAAAACTTCATCAAAGATGAAGCTAAAAAGGTTTCTGATTATGTAAAAGCTTTTGGTGTTGAAATCACAGGATTCAAAAGAGCTACATTAGGATAATATATTTCCTTAAAAAATTAAAATATCAAACCTCAAGCATTTTGTTTGAGGTTTTTTTATTTATTTTCGTATTTTTAAAACAAAAAAATATGAAACTAATCAAGAATAGCCTATTATTACAAATCGTCATCGCAATAGCGCTAGGAAGCCTATTGGGCGATCGTCTACCCTTAGGCATCAGTAGAATCTTTACTACGTTTAATGGGATTTTTGGCAATTTCTTAAACTTCATGATCCCCTTGATCATCGTAGGCTTAATTATTCCTGCCATTGGAAATATCGGTAAAGCTGCGGGTAAACTATTACTGATCACCACCGCTATCGCTTACGGATCAACTATTCTCGCAGGACTGAGTTCCTACGGCGTTTCTATTTCAATTTTTCCTAATCTACTGGCTACTCAGTCAGTTGAACTGACAGAAGAGGTCGAAAAAGTGCTCCTTCCCTATTTTAGTATTGAAATTCCCGCCTTCTTTGACGTGATGAGCGCCTTGATTTTTGCATTCATCGCTGGGATATGCATTTCCAAAGGTCCGTTTACGTATTTAAAGGGCTTTTTTAACGAGTTTCAGTCGATTGTCATGACCATTATCGAGAAGGTTATTATTCCTTTCTTACCGCTCTTTATTTTCGGCGTGTTTTTAAACATGACCTACAGTGGACAAGTATTTGTGGTACTCGAAACCTTTTTAAAGATCATCGGTGTTATTTTCGCCCTACATATCGCCTTTTTGTTTTTTCAATACTGCATTGCAGGCGCCATTGCCAAAAGAAATCCGTTGGTCTTGATGCAAAAAATGCTACCGGCATACATCACTGCTTTGGGTACTCAATCCTCTGCGGCGACTATTCCCGTAACTTTAGCCTCAACCTTAAACAACAAAGTCAATCCCAAAATTGCAGGTTTTGTGATTCCCCTTTGTGCAACCATTCACCTGGCAGGAAGCACCTTGAAAATTGTCGCTTGTGCCATTGCCTTGATGTTGATTCAACAGACCCCAATTGATCCCTTAGCTATGATTGGATTTATTCTTATGCTTGGCGTTACCATGATCGCTGCTCCTGGAGTTCCTGGCGGAGCCATTATGGCCGCTTTAGGTGTATTACAATCCATCTTGGGATTCAACCACGATCAACAAACCTTAATGATTGCACTCTACGTTGCCATGGATAGCTTTGGAACGGCCTGTAACGTTATGGGTGACGGTGCGATTGCCATTATTGTAGATAAAATAGGCATGAAAGCAGATGATGTAGCAGTAGAAGCCTAATGCATTAAAAATAAACCTCATGTATACAAAAAAAGTCAGAAGAAATCTTCTGACTTTTTTTGTATACTATTTATCGACAGCCTCCTCTTGCCACATCTCTTTCGTAGTTTTCTTCCGCCATAATCATCTGATCTATAAAAGGATCATAGTAGCGATAGCGCTGGAAAATCTTGCGGAACGTTGTTTTCTCCTCCCAAGGTCCTTGTTTTTTAAAAATATAAGCAGAATACAGACCCATAGGATAGCTTTGCGTACTTTCTTTAACGTGAATGATCACCAAGTGCATGGTGTTTTCGTCAGCTTTACGCACATAAAATTCCCAAGTAGCCCCTTTTACAGACATCCCCGTAAAGGTTCCCGTAAATTTATTGCCTTGTTGTGTGGTACAACTATACAGCAAATCAAGTAAAGGTTCGCGTGTAAGGGACTCTCTGTCAGCGTCTATTCCAGCGTATTCATCAATCAAATAAAAGCCCCCTTGCTTATTCATGCCTGCTACAATAGAACGATTGTATATTCCCGTATTGATAAACAAATCGCTCTCTAATAAATTGGGTATAAAATCTTCTGACATAGGCAATTCAAATGGAAGATATTTGCTTTCTTTTACTGCTACCCATTCATTGTTTAACAACGTACGCAATTCTCTTTCTTCTGAAGTAAAAGTATTTGAATCACTATCAGAACTACAACTACCTAATAGTCCTACAAGTACAAGTACAAACGCTGTACATACTGATCTCATCATTATCTTATTTTAGGTTCAAAAGTAGTGTTTTTTTTTAAATTTAACATAAAACAACAATGCATTAAATTCCTTTTTTGCTTTGATCCCTCTCTTGTAGGTACAACACGTATTTCTTGCTAAACTTTTTATAATAATATCCATTCATTGCCCACATCAATGGACCGTAAATTGCGATTCCCCCCAAGACCCAAACCCCAAAAGCAAGGGCCAACCTAGACCAGGTAAAGGTGTAATTTGCCTCTAATAAATAAGTCAATCCCTCAACAAACAGCAGCATAATCAAACCAAAAACACTGCCATCTAAGAGACAGTACTTGAGGCGCCCACTTTTTCTTCTGCTTTCCCAATCCGTCATAAATTTCAGCTCTGATCTTTTCATAAGTTATTCATTTTTAGTCGAATTTAACATTTTATCTAAAACCAACCAACATTTGCTTCTTATAAAATAATCTTTATATTTGCCTTCAACTTTAGGGGTGTCTACATCAGTAGGCTGAGATTTTACCCTTTGAACCTGATCTAGTTCATACTAGCGTAGGGAAAAGTAAGATGACTTCAATTGGTACCTGTTGTACCTTTTTGTAGCCATTCCTAAAGTTATAGCATTAACACAAAAAAGGAATGGAACTACAAATCAACAATCAAAAAATTCACTTTGAGCAAACATCCATCAGTATTCAACTGTTGTTGGATCTGCATTGGCCTAAACAGCAAAGAGGTATTGCTGTTGCAGTAAACGCCTGCGTTATTTCGAAATCCGACTGGGCTACCTATGTGATAAGCGAAGCGGATGATATTCTGATCATTACGGCTACCCAAGGCGGTTGATTCCATTTTACTTGTCAAACTTTAAACTAAAATTAAATCAACTTATGGAACAACACGAAAAAATTTCACAAACGCCTTTCCCGAATTCAAAAAAAATATACGTTGAAGGATCTCTCTATCCCATTCGCGTCGCCATGCGTGAAATTACCCTACATCCAACCAAACTAAGCACAGGATTAACAGAAGAGAATCCACCTGTAACGGTATATGATACCTCAGGTGCGTATACGGATGAGCAATTGGATATCAATATTAAAAAAGGGTTACCTCGTCTGCGTGAATCTTGGATTACTGATAGAGCAGATATCGTTGTATTGGATCAACTGACCTCTGCCTATGGACAAAAAAGGGCAGAAGACCCAACGTTAGCGCATTTGCGTTTTGAATTTACACACAAGCCCAAAGTGGCCAAACTAGGCAAAAATGTCACACAATTGCACTATGCTAAGCAGGGAATTATCACAGCAGAGATGGAATATGTTGCGATACGCGAAAATCAACGTATTGCAGAACTAGAATCCGTATCGCCTGCTTTAAAACAGCAACATGCTGGGCATAGTTTTGGAGCCAATACACCCAAGAACTTCATCACGCCCGCCTTTGTACGCGATGAAATTGCAGCAGGACGTGCCATCATACCCAACAACATCAATCACCCTGAGAGTGAGCCGATGATTATTGGTCGAAATTTTTTAGTGAAGATCAATGCGAACATCGGCAATAGTGCGGTTACCTCAACAATTGAGGAAGAAGTAGAAAAAGCGGTTTGGGCGTGTCGTTGGGGTGCAGATACGATTATGGATCTATCAACTGGAAAAAACATACACGAAACGCGCGAATGGATTATTCGCAATTCGCCTGTTCCCATTGGTACGGTTCCTATTTATCAAGCGCTAGAAAAAGTAAAAGGCATAGCAGAAGATTTAACTTGGGAGATTTTTCGCGATACACTGATTGAACAAGCTGAGCAAGGTGTATCTTACTTCACCATTCACGCTGGTGTACTTCTGCGCTACATTCATCTCACTGCACAACGCGTTACGGGAATTGTATCACGCGGAGGATCCATAATGGCTAAATGGTGCTTGTATCATCATCAAGAAAATTTCTTGTATACTCATTTTGAAGAAATATGCGAAATCATGAAGCAATATGATATTGCTTTTTCTTTAGGAGATGGCTTGCGACCAGGGTCTATTGCTGATGCAAATGACGCTGCTCAATTTGCGGAACTTGAAACTTTAGGCGAATTGACAAAAATCGCTTGGCAACACGATGTTCAGGTGATGATCGAAGGTCCAGGCCATGTACCCATGCACTTGATCAAAGAGAACATGGAAAAGCAATTGCGCGATTGTGGAGAAGCACCTTTCTATACCTTAGGCCCCTTGACCACTGATATTGCACCGGGTTATGATCACATTACTTCTGCTATTGGTGCGGCCATGATTGGCTGGTACGGAACAGCGATGCTATGCTATGTCACACCAAAGGAACACCTGGGACTTCCCAATAAAAAAGACGTCAAAGACGGCGTAATAACCTATAAACTTGCAGCTCATGCCGCTGATCTAGCCAAAGGACATCCTGGAGCACAATACCGCGATAATGCGTTGAGTAAAGCGCGTTTTGAATTCCGCTGGGAAGATCAATTCAACTTATCCCTAGATCCTGATACGGCCAGAGAATTTCACGATGAAACGCTTCCGGCTGACGCGGCTAAAGTGGCACATTTTTGTTCCATGTGCGGCCCGAAGTTCTGCTCTATGAAAATTTCACAAGAGATTCGAGATACGGCTAATCAAGGCATGAAGGAAATGTCGGAAGAATTTATCAAGTCAGGAAAAGAGATTTACTTGTAACATGGTTGTAATCACGCCTCCTGATGTACATACCAATTGGAGTAACAAAGAGCTAGCCCTCGTCAATGAAATGTTGGCGAGAGGTTTACCTCTTTTGCATGTCCGAAAGCCACAGCTGACTTTTGACGACTTGCAAAAGTGGGTGGAAAAAGTAAGTTATCAACATCTTCACCGGTTAGTTATTCACATTCCTACCCCAGTTATCAACAATAAAGAAAAAGTTTTTAAACAGTATGTTCAACTTATCAACAGCCTAAGGGCTGATTTTACTCACTTATCAACAACCAATTGCTCATTTGTTAATAACTATAAGGGTAAACTCCCCTATTTATCAACAAGTGTTCATAACTCGACGGAATACACCAAGTTATCAACACAGCATCAACGCGTGTTTTTAAGTCCTGTATTTTCAAGTATATCCAAAACAGGGTATCATCCAACGGTGGATTGGCAGCAAGAAATTCAACAGTGGTCTTTTCCGTGGATCCAACGTGTTGCTTTGGGCGGTATTACACCCGAACGATTGCCTCTCGTACAAGCGATGGGATTTGATGATTTTGCCGTATTAGGAGCGATTTGGCACGCACAAGAACCTTTAAAAATTTTTGATTTATGTTACAAACAAGACCCTTTGTTCTTTCCTTAGCGGGTTTCGACCCCTCTGGTGGAGCGGGTATCCTAGCGGATATAAAAACAGTTGAGAATCACCAAGTCTATGGCGTCGGCATTCTTACCGCCAATACCATACAAACCGAAGATTCTTTTGTTGCTATTCGATGGGAAAAACGCGACTATGTCCTCCAACAACTGGAAGCAGTAGCCAAGCGCTACCAACCGCAAGTCGTCAAAATTGGCATCGTCGAATCAGGGAGTGATCTGTTACATTATATTGAGATGATCAAACGCTGTGTTCCCCAAGCCTTTATTCTTTGGGATCCTGTTTTGCGCTCCAGTACACAATTTGATTTTACAGCACATATAGACAAGCAAACCCTCTTGGCTATCCTCCATCAACTTGATTTGATTACACCGAATTATATGGAAATGAATCAATTAATTGATACGGATGCTACTCCAATCGAAAAGGCTGAATCCCTTCGCGGCATTTGTGGGGTTTTACTCAAAGGAGGGCATCATCCCAAAACCAAAGCCGTAGATCAACTCTTTACAGCAGATGAAATTCATACGTTTTATCCTCAACGGGTCTTTTCCCAAAGTAAACACGGTACTGGGTGTATCTTATCCTCGGCTATTGCCAGCTATATTGCCCTTGAATATCCTTTAAACCAAGCCATTCACAAGGCAAAAAAATACGTTGAACAAACTATAGCTTCTAATTCATCTTTACTCGCTTATCATGTTTAAACCCATTCAATACATTAGTCAAGGTGATACACCTCAAGAGCAATTGTATCACATCAAATCTGTTTTAGACGCTGGTCAGAAATGGATTCAGTTTCGCTTTAAGCACACGCTTTCTTCCATCCGCTGGAGTACAGCAGAGCAAGTGAAGCAACTGTGCGACAGCTATCAAGCTACGCTAATTATCAACGATCACGTGGATTTAGCACGTGCCATTGATGCAGATGGCGTTCATTTGGGCTTACAAGATCAATCGATCAGCGGAGCGCGAATGATCTTACCCAATAAAATAATCGGTGGTACTGCTAATACCCTAGCCGATGTAGAAGAGCGCATACTAGCAGGTTGTACCTACATCGGTTTAGGACCGTTGCGCTATACTCCAACCAAGCAAAATTTAAGTCCGTTATTGGGGATTGAAGGCTATCAAGCCATACTTGCCGCACTGACTCCTGAGCAAAAAAAGACACCTATTGTTGCCATTGGCGGCATCACCTTAGAAGATATTCCCGTTTTACAACACGTGGGACTATCGGGTATTGCTATTTCGCGTTTATTTCATCAACAGCAACCTCAACAACTTGTACAACAATTAAACACCTATTTCTTATGAAACCTTTACAACTAGGCGATAAAATATTTCAGTCCCGTTTATTTTTAGGAACGGGAAAATACGGATCACCTGCCCTGATGGAAGCAGCAGCTTTAGCCAGTGGTACAGAACTCATTACTCTTGCCTTAAAGCGATTGGATTTAACCCAAGCGAACGATCAGCTTCTCTCCCACCTCCAACATCCACATTTGCATTTACTTCCCAATACATCTGGAGCAAGAACAGCCAAAGAGGCTATTTTGGCTGCACAATTAGCTCGTGAAGCACTGGGCACCAATTGGGTAAAAGTAGAGATTCACCCTGATCCAAAATATTTACTTCCTGATCCTATTGAAACTTTAGTTGCAACGGAAGAATTAGCGAAACAAGGGTTCTTTGTTTTGCCTTATATCCATGCGGATCCCGTCTTGTGCAAACGCTTAGAAGATGTGGGAACAACAGCCGTTATGCCTTTAGGCTCTCCCATTGGGACAAACAAAGGATTGAGAACGCAGGATTTTTTAGAAATCATCATTGAAAGCAGTCGAGTACCTGTAATTGTAGACGCTGGTATTGGTGCTCCTTCGGACGCTGCAAAAGCAATGGAACTTGGTGCAGATGCGGTATTAGTTAATACCGCTATTGCCGTGGCAGGAGATCCCGTACAAATGGCCCAAGCCTTTCAACAAGCTGTCATTGCAGGTCGAATCGCCTACGAAGCCCAATTAGGCACCGTACAAAATCACGCGAATGCCTCCAGTCCATTAACCTCTTTCTTATACGAATAATCATGAGTTTTTACGAAATCTATAAAAACTATGACTGGGAAGACATTCGACAACAGATCGATGCTACGACCCCACAAGATGTCGCAACGAGCTTAGCCAAGAGCAAACGAGATCTACGTGATTTTCTGCACTTTTTGTCTCCTGCAGCACGTCCTTTCTTAGAAGATATGGCCCAATTGAGCCAACAGTTAACCCATAAGCGCTTTGGAAAAACCATACAGCTTTATACCCCTATGTATTTGAGCAACGAATGCCACAATATCTGTACATACTGTGGGTTTAGCATTGACAATAAAATTCGACGCAAAACCTTAACTGCTACCGAAATTGAACAAGAAATACAGTTGCTCAAACACCAAGGATATGATCATATACTATTAGTAACAGGAGAAGCCAATCACACGGTCCATTTACCTTATTTTGAACAAGCCATTAAACAAATCCGCGCGCATTTTTCTACTATTTCCATTGAGGTACAACCTCTAGAAAAAGACGAATATATCGTATTAGCCCAATTGGGGGTTTATGCTGTATTGGTCTATCAAGAAACCTATCACGAAGCTGTGTATAAGCACTATCATCCCAAAGGGAAGAAATCAAATTTCCGCTATCGTTTAGAAACGCCAGATCGCATTGGTCAGGCGGGTGTACACAAAATAGGGCTTGGGGTCTTATTGGGGTTAGAAGACTGGCGAGTGGATAGTTTTTTTACGGCTTTACACTTGGATTACCTACAGAAAACGTATTGGAAAACGAAATACTCCATCTCCTTTCCTCGTTTGCGTCCAGCAGAAGGCAATGTAGAACCGAATTTTTGTATGGAAGACATCGATTTACTTCAGTTGATGTTTGCCTATCGCATTTGGAATGAAGATGTCGAACTTTCTATTTCCACGCGAGAGCGTGAACATTTCCGCAACCATGTCATTGGGCTAGGTGTAACTTCGATGAGTGCGGGATCTAAAACTAATCCAGGCGGTTATAGTGTAGATCAAGATTCATTAGCTCAATTTGAAATTTGCGATAATCGCTCAACTGCGGCCATTTATCAATTAATTCAATCCAAGGGGTATGAGCCTGTTTGGACGGATTGGCATGCGAGCTACGCTAACTATTTAGTAGAACAGGAACTATGTTAGAAATACACGATTTTTTACGCTATAGTCGTCCCATGAATGTAACCGAAGTGGGGGTTGAAGGTCAACTAAAAATTAAGCAAGCAAGGGTCTTGGTCATTGGTGCAGGTGGATTGGGCTCCCCTATCCTCACCTATTTGGCTGCCTCAGGAGTTGGGCAATTAGGAGTTGTAGATTTTGATCGCGTCGAAATTCACAATTTACACCGCCAAATTTTATTTACTGAACGCGATATTGGTCAATACAAGGCAACGGTTGCCGTACAACGCCTCAATCAGTTGAATCCTCATATTGCTATACACGGGTACTGTGAAAAACTGACGGAAGACAATGTGCAACGCCTTTTTGAATCCTACGATTACCTTGTGGATGGTACGGACAATTTTGCTACACGCTACTTAGTCAACGATGCCTGTGTGCGATTTGGCAAACCTTTAATTTATGGTACTATTTTGGGTTTTCAAGGACAACTTGCCGTTTTTAATCACCGTCAATCCAAAGATTTGCGTGCTATTTTTCCAGAAATGCCAGACCCTAAGGATGTGCCTTCTTGTAATTTACACGGTGTACTGGGGACATTTCCTGGTATCATTGGTACCATGATGGCACAAGAAACGTTGAAAGTAATTGTAGATGCCCAACCGCTACACAATCAATTGCTGTTGATTGATACCTTAAACTGGAATCTTCGAGCGTTGACCTTTTAACGCTTGAAGATTTATTTACCTTTAATTAGATACTGCATGTATTCGCTTCGCGGCATTTCTGTTGCTCCTAATAGTGCTAAATGAGGATTGTACACTTGACAGTCTAACAAGGAATAACCCTCTTCTTTTAGTTTTTGTATCAGTCGATGGAAAGCTACTTTACTGGCATTGGACGCCAAAGAAAACATACTTTCTCCACAGAAAACATGACCTAAATCAATGCCGTACAAACCACCTACTAAAGTTCCATCTTGCCATACTTCAACTGATTTTGCCAGCCCTTGTCGGTGTAATTCACAATACGCTTCCAGCATATCATCCGTAATCCAGGTACCGTTTTGTCCTTGTCTTTTTACACGTTGACAATGTTGAATTACGGCTTCAAAGTTTGTGTTAAACGTCACCTGAAATAAGTTTCTATTGAGGATATTACGCATGCTTTTAGACGGTTTAAAATCAGCGGGAATGACGACCATTCGAGGATTTGGTGCCCACCAAGTAATGGGTTCACCGTCTTCAAACCACGGAAAGACGCCCTGTTGATAGGCTAGGCGGAGCCAATCTGCTGTCAATGCTCCACCAATGGCTAAAATACCAGAGGGATGAGTGGTTTCCACAGAAGGGAAATGCAAAATCGTAGGGTCAAGAATTGCTATCATATAAAAAAAAATCCCTAATCTCAATGATTAGGGACTATCGTAATTAAAATGGTAAATCATCGTGATCCTCTTCCGTAAATGACGGAGCAGGAGGAAATTGTTGCGTTTGAGGCGCCTGTGGTGCTTGCTGAGCAAACTGATTTGGCGTTGCTTGATTCGCTTGATAATTTTGATTAAAACCACCCGCTTGTTGAGCTGGTTGTCCCATTGGAGGTTGCTGCATGTATTGATTTTGCGCTGGTTGTCCCATGGCTTGTGCAGGTTGATTTCGATCAATTCTCCACCCCTGAATGGTGTTAAAATAACGCACTTCTCCTTGTGGAGATGTCCATTCTCTTCCTCTTAAATTAATAGACACTCGAACTGGCTCTCCTACTTGAAAACTATCCAATAAGCTAACTTTATCTTGAATAAACTCAACTAAAATATCCTGTGGATATTGCTCTTCTGTAGTAACCACAAGCTCTCTTTTTCTAAAGCTTGCACTAATGTCTTGTGGTTGCCCAATCAATTTAATTCTTCCTATTATTTCCATTATATCTTTTTTTTCCTGATTGTTTACTTCGCTACTATCATATTCCAAGCCAAAGGTACATTATTTTCCTCTAAATACTTTTTAGCTTGTTTAAATTTCTTTTCCAAATTACCTGAAGCCACGATTTGTTTAGCCTCTGGGTTGTGATCTAGAAAGGCTTGTACTTCTGCTTCAGTTGGCAAATGTTCCACGTTACCTAACATCCCCAAGTCATTTCCTGAAAAAATCCCGCTATCAATGACTTCTTGTGGGATAATATCAACACCTAATCCCAGCGTAGTTAGTGGTTTTTCCACTTCGAACATTCCTGCATTTGAACGGCTATACCAGTTACCTCCCATACGAGAAACCAAGTCAATCTTATGTTGATCAATTCCTCCTTTTTCATTTAAGATTGCCTCATCGATGTGCATTTTAACCACCTCACAGATCACTAAATTTCCTGCACCACCTTCTGTACCTAAACCAATTACTTCATTCACGACGCATTCAAACTGAACAGGGCTTTCTTTTACGCGAAAAGGACGTACTTCTTCTGACTCAATCATCGTAAAGCCAGCTTTTACAAACTCATTGATCCCGTCTTTATATTCTGTACTTGACAATGACGTTTGTTGTACCATATCGTAATTAACTACATTAATAACTACTTGCATGGTCGCTTGTACATTAAATAAGGTGTGTTTACACGTATTATCACGTACTCTTCTCGAAGGAGAGAAAACTAAAATTGGCGGATTTGCGCTAAATAAGTTAAAAAAGCTAAAAGGCGATAGGTTTGGTTTTCCATCAGCATCAACTGTACTTGCCAAGGCTATTGGTCTTGGTCCTACGGATCCTTGCAAGTATCCTTGTAATTCAACAGTTGAAATGTCTTTTGGGTTTATTGTTTTCATTTTGTTTCTTCTTTTTAGGTAGAAGAGTAAAGGTAATAAAAGCAGATTGAACCACAAAAAAACACAGCAGACAAACACAGACTTACTTATGCTCTTTTTCTCTTCTGACTAGATAATTGCTTTACCTCGCCTAGGGCTAATCTTCTCCTACTTTTAAAACCATTAGCGTAAAAAAAAAGGAGCATTTACTATATCAATTCTTCTTATTTTTCGTTTAATTTCTAAACAGGAGCGCTAACCGAATGGCGAAAGACACAAATTGCCTTCTTACATTCGCGTTTATTTCTCTATCTTTAAACCTCAAAAATCAACTACTATCTTGACAATTAAAAGGGAAATTATTCGTTGGACTTTAATTGCTACTGCTTTTGTGGTTCTCTTACTTATTCTATGGAATACGTATTCTTTTTTTCAGACCTACAAAGAAGAAGAGCGCATCAAAATGGAAATCTGGGCTACGGCATCCAATACGTTAAACGAAGCAAATCCAGTAGACACGAATTTAGAACTTCCTTTGTTGATTCTCACCAACAATACCACAATTCCCATCATCCAAACCGATGAGCGAGATAGTATCTTAGCCATGGTCAATGTACCCTTAAGAATACAACAAGACGAACAAGAAGCTGAGTTAGTTTTGCGCAAACTCAAAAACGAGAATGCTCCTATTGAAGTGGAAGTAGGAAAGAAAAAGCAGTATTTATATTATGGCAATTCTTCTTTACTGCTTAAATTAAAATACTATCCGTTAGCGTTAATCCTAATTTTCATTTTCTTTACCGTATTAATTATTATTTTTTATCGCAGCAATAAGATCGCCGCTCAAAATCGCCTTTGGACGGGAATGGCCAAGGAAACAGCCCATCAAATTGGCACGCCTTTATCTTCGCTATTGGGTTGGATTGAGATTATGAAGTTGGAAGAAATTAATCCGTCTATCATTGATGAAATTGACAAAGACGTTAAGCGATTACAAACGATTGCTGATCGTTTTTCTAAAATTGGATCTAAACCTCAATTAACTCCTGTTGATTTAATTGCGGAGACCCAGAAAACCTATACCTATTTTCAACAACGCGCATCAAAACAAATCACTTTTGAATTCACTGCACCAGCTCGCGATATTGTGGTGTCACTTAACCCTGAATTACACAGCTGGACTATTGAAAACTTGATCAAAAATGCCATCGATGCAACAAAAGGAAAAGGAAAAATTTCCGTTTTAATTACAGAAACCGAGCAGTTTGTTCAATTGTACATTTCAGATACTGGTAGTGGGATTCCAAAAAACAAATTTGAAAAGATATTTGAACCGGGCTATACCTCTAAAAAAAGAGGTTGGGGATTAGGGCTTTCACTCTCGCGTAGAATTGTAGAAGAATATCAAAACGGCAAGATCAAAGTCCATCAATCAGAACTAGGCAAAGGAACTACATTTAGTATTGTATATAAGAAGATAAACGTGTAAAGTACGCTATATGCCTGATACATCAAGAGGAAACAAAAAAAGCAACAGTAAACGAATTTACTGTTGCTTTTTTATTTCGCTTATAAGCCCTAAACTAGAGTCTATAAGTATTGTTGTACTTTTTTTACTACTTCTTCAAACTCCGCTGGACTCAAGGTTTCTTTTTTACTAAAGCGAATATCATCCATTGTTTGCAAAGGAATTAAATGCACGTGAACATGGGGCACTTCTAATCCTACAACAGACATTCCGATTCTTTGGCACGGAACAGCTTGTTCTAATGCTTTTGCTATCTTTCTTGAGAATTTCATCAAAGCTAGATAGTGTTCTTCTTCCATATCAAAAATCTTATTAATCTCTTGCTTTGGAATACACAACGTATGTCCTTTTGCATTTGGATTAATATCCAAAAAAGCTAAAAACTGATCATTTTCAGCAATTTTATAAGCTGGAAGCTCACCATTTATTATTTTAGTAAAAATTGAACTCATAATCGCGTTGTTTTTAAATTAATCTCTTGTAATTTCAAGAATTTCGAAATTCATTTGTCCATTAGGTACTTTGATCTCTGCTATTTCACCAACAGATTTCCCTAATAATCCTTTTCCAATAGGAGAAGTTACGGATATTTTTCCGGCTTTCAAATCAGCTTCACTTTCCGCTACTAACGTATACGTTAAAATCATACCATTGGATTGGTTTTTAATTTTAACTGTAGACAGCACTAATGCTTTAGACTCATCCAATTGAGACTCGTCAATAATTCTAGCACTAGCAACTACCTCTTCCATTTTAGCAATTTTAAGTTCCAGTAACCCCTGTGCTTCTTTTGCAGCATCATACTCCGCATTCTCCGATAAATCCCCTTTGTCTCTTGCATCAGCAATTGCTTGCGATGCTTTTGGACGCTCTACACTTTTTAACTGCTCTAATTCATCCTTTAGCTTCTTCAGCCCCTCAGCAGTGTAATACGAAATTTTACTCATAATTAACTGGTTTATATAAATAGAAAAAATCCCATGAAACGGGATTTTCTGGTGCGTAAAATATTTTTTATATTTATTTAAATAAATTATCTAATTCTGTATAGTCTACTTGTCAAAGTTAATTAATTAAATTTGTTTTACAAATATTTTATGCGATGAAAAAAATTTTATTCCTAACCTTTGTTCTATTATTTGCCTTAGGTTGCTCTAGTGATAGTTATCGATCTTCCAATCCCTATTTACCGAATCAGAATGTCAATTTGAGAATTCCTCTTGTCTTAGCGGATAACTTAAATCACCCTGGGGGGGTCCATGTTGATCGATCAGCTCAAGCGGGTATTTCGGGGGTAGCAATTTACTCTAGGGATGGGCTAAACGAATACTACAGCTATGAATTAACCTGTCCCAACCACGAAATCCAACACGACGGTTCATCAGTTTTGATTCAAGATCCTAAACGTCCGACCTATTTCTACTGTAATGCGACACATTTACATCAAGGCGAAAAAGTCTATTACAACATCGCTTTGGGATTCTGGGGTAAAGCAGTCAATCAAAACTTAGAATACACCATGAAATCCTATCCAACAACAAGAGAAGGTGGGGTTATTATTGTGCGCTATTAATTTCTTTTTATACCATAAGAAAAGCCCGAAGCGCTTGCGTTTCGGGCTTTTTCATTTTCTTAGAATTTCAGCGTTAATCCCGCTAGGATATTAAAGGTTGCTTGCGGATAATATCCTGCACCATCGATAGCTTGTTCTCCATCGTAATCAGACCAATAGTATCCATTTGACACGTATTTTACATCGAAAATATTATTGGCTAAAAGGGATACACCAATGCTTTTGAACCACTTTTTCACGGGAAATTCATAGTTCACACTCAAGTCATTGACAAAGTAAGAATCTAATTTTGAATTCTTTGCCTCAATATTAGACATGTATTGTTCTCCTACAAACTTCGTCAAAAGCGACACACTCATTCCCTCAACAGGCAAGAAGGTAAGTGCATTTGAGGCAACCAAAGTAGGAGAAAAAGCAATATCTCGGGTTCCAAAGTACTTCATTTCTCCTTCCCACAAGTAAGATAAATTTTTGTTTTTATTTGAACTTAGGGTGATACTTGGACTCCAGTGTAACTTTGCTAACAGCTTTACATTTGCATCAACCTCGATTCCAAATCGGTAACTATCGTCCATATTTTCTCGGACAGCAGCACCAACATCATTCAATTGTCCTGTTAATACCAATTGATCTTTATACTTCATATAAAAAGCATTCACGTTCACAGACGCATAGGTATTGGCAAAACGCCATCCCAATTCAAAGTCATCTAGTTTTTCGGACTTTGGCATTTGATCTAACTTGCGTTCTTTATAATCCGTACGATTAGGTTCTTTGTTAGCTCTCGCATACGAAAAATACAGCTGATTTTCATTGTTGACTTGAAACGTAATCCCTGCTTTAGGATTTAAGAAATTAAATTTTTCATTGACTACTCCCGTTTCTTTCCCATTCGCTTCATAGGTCACGCGTCTGTATTGCATATCACCGAATAAACTCCATTGATCAGCCAATTTCCAAGTGGCTTTGGCAAAGAAATTCACATCTGTTTTTACAGCGTGATCGCGATAGTATTCTTGTTTATAATCAAAAGCAACGGGCTGTTTAATCCACAGAATAGATCCAAAGTGATCGCCTTCGTATTTATTTGCTCCTCCACCCAAAACAACCTGTAGGGCCTCTGTTGTATAATTGGCATTCAACACCATCCCATAAAAATGGTTATCCAATCCTTTACGTCGAATGAGATCTGTTTTCTTTACCGTTTCTCCCTGAACGAGGATAGGCACTAGTCCATACTCTTCGAATTTCTGATTCTTTTTGTAGTTTTCATAATACCCATACCCTTTGGTATAGTGCAAAGAAACATTCGAACTCCATTGGTCAGACCATCTTTCACTCCAATGCAATTGATAGTGGTCTTGCTTGTAATTGTCGGTTTCATTGTTGTAAAACTGGGTATTTCCCTCGTCGTCTTTGTATTTCCCTGCTGGATTATAACGTCTTCCATAGAGGTCCATTTCTTCTTGGGTTACGCCATTCCATGCTTGATAGGTCTTTTGTTTTCCACCGAATACTAAAGCCTTGATCAAGGAGGTATTCCCCACATAGACTCCCTGTAAGAAATAGGATTTAAGATCTGAGGATGCGCGATCGATATACCCATCAGAATGCATATCAGAAAGTCGACCTGCGAGCTCGAATTTGTCGTTGATCAACCCAGTGCTAAATTTAACTGTTGATTTACGCGTATTATAGCTTCCAAATGAATTGGCAATTTCACCTGTTGCCTCTTGGGAGTAATCATCTGTCTTTAGGTTTAAACTCGCGCCAAAAGCTCCAGCTCCATTGGTAGAAGTACCAACACCGCGTTGCAATTGCAGGTTTTGAACAGAAGATCCAAAGTCGGGCATATTCACCCAGAAAGAACCTTGGGATTCTCCGTCATTGTATGGAATTCCATTGAGTGTTACATTGACACGTGTTCCATCAGAACCACGCACTCTAAAGCTGGTATACCCAATTCCGTTACCAGCATCTGTTGTGGTTACGACAGAGGTCATATGCCCCATTAAAACAGGAATATCCTGCCCTAAATTTCGTTGAGCTACTTGTTTTTTCGATAGGTTTTGATAAGCAATAGGTGATTTGCCATCCACGCGAACAGCGGATAAAACAATTTCGTTCAGTGCTGTTTTTTGAATAGAATCTTGGACAGCTGGATTTTGCGCCATACTAGGCAAGGCTGCACTTAAACACAATCCGAAAATAAATAAGTGATTTACAGTTACTTTTTTCATTCGTAAAAATACTTTCACAAATAAAAGGGGCAATTATTGTTTGATTAATAATTACACTTTTCCCGTGCAAGGTAGTTGACTTGCACTATTTCCCTTGGCAGCATTACCTGCCCAGGTTCTACGGGTATGATCTCAGCCTGTATAGGCACCCCTTTGAGATTTGAACTGCAAATATAGGGAGTATTATTTAGAATCAAAATAAACGTTTGATCCAATCTTTTCTATTTTTTCCTTGTTTCCAGGAGCCTGAGAAATGATGGATAGCCACCGTATCTGTTGTTAGGTGATATTCTCCCGTAATCCAATTTTTGGGACTAAAATAAGCTTGTGGATAAACAACTGATTCACACGATTCTAATTGCTGTTTCTGATTTAAAAGTTTCAAACCGCGAAGTAGAAAATCATTGGTAATTGTAATAGTATTGGGCGTTGTATGGTACTTCTTGTACAAGTGTTTGCGGTAAAAAGACTTGGTTTTGTACCCAGACAACAACTTCTGCAAGATAGGATTGTCTTTTACACTCCCTAAAACCGCAGTACTTAACAGGCGATCGGATTCGAAACCACAAAAAAACTTGTGCGCTAAAAAAGGGTCGAAACTCTGTACAACTTCCACATCTGTATCCAAATAAATTCCCCCGTGTTCATTGAGTACATGCAAGCGACACACATCGGATACGAAGGCGTATTTTTTTTCTTGATAGGCTTCTTTGGCAAAGCGATACTGCGCGATATCAAAATTATCTTCTGTCCAAATATACACCTCATATTGGGGAATATATTCGCGAATTGACGCCAAACATTTCAACATTTCGGCAGGATATTCCCCCCTTCCGAACCAGCATAGATGTATTTTCTTTGGAATATTCATATAACAAAACTTTTTGTTTCAATACTACACTGTTATTGTTAAGCAATTGTTATGCCAATATCATAAAAACTTAAATAATTCGCTTTCTAAGGCTTTTCTTCAAGGCTAATTTCTTATTGCTTTCCTTATTTTTGCGGATCACACTTTTGGGAACCTTCGTTTCCTTGCGAATTTTTTGTTGAACTAAAGCAACTTTAATTAGCGCAACGAGCTTTTGAATAACTATTTCCTTGTTTTTAATTTGGCTTCGCGTTTCTTCCGAACTCAAAATAATCAACCCTTCTTTAGATTGATAATGACTCAACTTCTTCTCCAATCGACTTTGTTCCTCTGGAGTAAACACTTGTGATTCGGCTAGATTCCAAAACAAAACCACTTTAGAAGACACTTTATTGACGTGTTGTCCTCCTGCACCGCCACTTCGGACGGCTTTAAAATTTAACTCTTTGATTAATTCTTGTACATTCATTCTTTTTCATTTTTTAAAATGGTATACCAAGCTCGATAGGCCTGAATGACCAAAACAGTAAAAACAATAAACTGGATCGCCAAAATACCCAAGCCACGATAGGCATACAAAGGTACTGAGATAATATTTCCGATGAGCCACATTGTCCAGTTTTCAATCTTTTTCAGGGCCATATAGTACATCCCTAAAAAGAAGACACCAGAAGTAAAAATATCAATGTAATTTTCAGGAGCAATGGGCGTATGAGTGATGCGATATACACCATAGACGATAGCAATCGTGACAACAAAAACCACGACACCTATTCCCTTTTCTTTGGTTGTCGTTCGGCTAATTTTTACGACTTGGTCATCCCCCTTCATTCTAGACCAATTATACCAACCGTAAATACTCATGCAGGAATAATACCCATTGAGGATCATATCGCCTAAATAACCTGCTAAATAGAGCAAATAAACGGTAATAATCGTAGCAATCAATCCGGTTGGATATACTAATATATTTTCTCTTCCGGCATACCAAACACTTAAGATACCAAAAACAAAAACAATACTTTCCAATGCGATATTCAACCAACTCGTATCCCGATAAGCGCCAAAGAAAAATTCAATCATAATGCTAGGCTATAAAAAAAGCCATACGATGGTATGGCTTTGTGATATACATTGTTTTTATTAACTATTTCTGTTCATTAGAATTCGGAGGATATACCAGAACAACAACATTAATGACGCAAATAAACTCAAAGCAGCGGGTACATATTGATCGGCTGCATATTCATTTTTAATTTGCCATGTTGAGTATAGGATAGATCCAGAAGCTAAACCTACCATTGCTAAGGAGAACCAAAGCCCCAGGTCAAACCCAAAAAGTGCTCCTGCAACGATCGTTCCCAATGCTAAAAAGGATCCCAAAATAACGATAGACCGCAAAAAAGAGAAGTTGGCATTTGATCCAAAAACAACACCTGTAAGTCCTAAGAACAACGCTAAGGTTAACACTCCTGCTTGTACAATCAAGGAGGAATCACCTGTCATACTAAGCGCCATGTACATGAGTGGAACAAACAAGAACGCTTGTGCCAAAACATATAACATAAAACCAGCGTATTGTTGGGGTTTATTAGCTGTTTTATAGGTTAGACTCTGAGCAAACCAGGAAACGCCCATAAAAGCGCCTAAAATGATTAACCAAGAGAATTTTCCTTGCATCAACAAATTGATCATTCCTTCTACAACGAAGGGCGTATTCAATAAAATTGTTTCAAATACAATAAACGCAAGTACCCCTAAAGCTAAATTACCATAGGTTCTGCGATAAAACTGTGCTTTCACAACATCTGACTCGTGTGCAACAGTATAAATAGGTTGATTATCTTCCATATCTAAATTTTTGGTGCAATTTACAAAAAACTGTGTAATTATTCTTCATTTTTTACCTGACTAACCACGAGGACATAGTCTTCCAAACGACAGCTTTGATAGGTCAATGAAACGCTAAACTCACCTTGCTTTATCTCGGCTTGCTTTTCAGTTGTATCAACAGTCATATCTTGTGCGAAACTTAAACTACGTGAATTACACATTTTGTAAAGAGCTTCTTTCACGGACCAAATTTCTGTGAGGTAGTCAATCTGAGCGTCAATGGCTGTTGGTGCTTGATCTAATTCAATCGGATTGCAAAACTTTTCCTTTAAACGGATAATTTTTTCACGTTTTAGTTCAATATCAATACCGATATTCTCTTGGCTAATAGCCACCAAAGCATAGTCAAACGAATGCGAAATCGAAATATACAATCCCGAATGCAAACTAGGCTTACCTTTGTCATCATATGACAGTTCGCTATCCGCTATTCCTATTTGGTGCAAGACTTGACGCACGGCCAAAAAAGCTTTTTGATGCTGCTCATACCTCTTTTTTGTCAGACGTGTTTGACTACAGTCACTTAGTATAAGATCTTGTGACAATACTTCTAATGTTTCCGTGATGTGCCAGATGTACAATACACCCGTAGGTAATTTAATCTCTTTTACGATTCCCATAACTAAAAAGGCTGTACAGGTTATCCGACAGCAAGTAGCCAACAAAAATACGATATGTTAGGTATAAAAAAAAGAGTCGCAAAAGCGACTCTTTTTTTATTCTACACGTTGATAGTGCACTTTAATTCTATATACTTTTGGATCGCGTTCTTCTTGATAATCAGGATCTGCTTTCCAGCGCGCTATAACTTCATCGTTGGTAAGCATACGATCAAGAATCATTTCATTTTCGTCTAATTTATCGACAAAAAACTCATTGCGAGATTCTCCATTAGACAAAACGATTCTTCTGTAATCTAAAACTCCATAACGATACGCATCTGGAACAACTCTAGATTGACAATCAGGATTGTCTTTCACAATATAATGCGACAAGAAATTAATGGAATTACTTGGCAAAAAGTCCAATTGATCATATTCACAATTAGGTCCTACTTTTAAATCTTTAGTTTCAACAGGTTGACTCCCTGTTTTACCAAGACCTTCTTCTGTTTTCAACAACCACGAACCTACTAATTTTACCTTCAGTTCGCTCTTTTGCTTATCATCGCTATTACTATCATCACTTTTACAACTAAAAAGGGTAAAGCAGAGTAGCATAACGCTAAAAAATTTAACTGTGTTTTTCATATGTTTTAGAAACAAAATTAGAGCTGTACACAAGTACAGCCCTAATTTACTAATTAATTTATTTATAGTGAAATATATCAACTATTTTTAAACCCAACCGTCAAATACAATTGCACTTCCACCAGAATAAAGAGAAATAACCTCATTGATATATTTAACTCTATACGTTTGGCGTTTAACGAAAATAATTTTTGTACCAAATAATTTTTCATGCAACTCCTTAACTTCTGCTGGTACTCTAGATGCATTAGACCAAGATCCATTTTGCATCACTAATCTCCCTTTGTCATTGCTATCAACCACCGTAGCGTTATACGTAAATTCTCCGCCCATATCATATATAACTTGCATTCTTCCATTTCTGAAAATTACAGCAAGAGACTTATATATTGCTCCGCTGCCGTCTTCTTTCATTACTAGATCAAGGAACGCTTGTGAATTACTCGGAGCTCCCATAATAGCATCATCTCCATAAGAAGCAAATCCTATTGGGTTACCAAAAACTACTGATTTATATGAATCACTCCATTCGTTCGGTGTAGCAACATTTTTAATACGCACCTGCACATTACCTGAATTAGTTGACACAAAAGCATCTTCTGACTCATTCCATTCGAAATTACTGAATTTTTCTCCTTTAACATCGATTGCTGGACTAAGTACTGCACCATGTGCATTAAATCCAATTCCAACACCTTTATCAAGTCCAAACGGAGTTCCATCAGAAATAGATGAGATGAAGCGCGTTACTCCATTATAAGTACCGTCGTAAATTGACTCTACACCATTGTCATTCACAATAATTTGTCTGAACACGGGTACATCATAACTATTAAAGTTGTCAATCAAAGTTTTACGATTAGCAAATTGATCCCAATCTTCTTTCGTAGCTTTAACTAATTTGATTACTTGTTTGATATCTTTCGTTGCTCTAAAAGTAATTTCGTTATCATCATTTTCATAATATCTAAACTGGAAATCTCCTTTATATCCTTTATTCCCTGTTGTAGGGGAATTGTATGGATCAGACAACTTATGGATTTTGTTTTGTGTTACGAAGACTAAACTTGTTGTTCCGCGTAACTGAATTTCGTAATCGCTAATTTGATGTGTAAAACTTTCCTCATCAAAGTCTCCAAGCATTTCAACTTGACCTGCTTTATTAAATGACATTAAAAAAGAGTATCCTCCTAATTCAGTATCATCTGTAAAATAGATCATTTTCCATCCATTTGGTGCAGATACTAGTATATCCTGTAATTTACTAGCTTGTTCCTTTTCTCTTTCACTTGGTAATTTATCAAATACATCATTATCTTGCTTATTACAAGAAGTAAATGTTACAGCTGATAAAATTAATCCTCCAAGAAAGATTCTTCTTATATTTTTGTTAATCATACCTCTTTAAATTAAAAATTACCGTTAACTACTTCACTTGTATGGAACTCAGCGCGATCTCTTAATTCCCAGAAATCGATCTCAAATTGTTCTTTATAATAGTCAACAATGATAGCCACTTTCTTCAAGATATCTTGACGTGCGCTCTCACTTTTAATATCTGCCAAAAACTTTTCCCATTCTGCTTTCGTTTTTAACAAAATAATTGAAGTTGTTTCTGCGATATCTTCATCGTAATTTAAACGAGCATAATTCGTTACGAAACCAAGTTCATTTGACTCTGCATCACTTGATAAATACCAAGAAGACGTATATAAACCTCCCTCAGAAATTTTAGACCAAGCTACTTTATCGTATGGTTTGGTTTGGTTTAGAATATGCACATATTCATGTTGTACTGTATGAACGAACTGTGTAATGCTCTCGCGATTGTCTGATTTTACGTAATCTACGTTAAACAAACTAATACGCGCTCCACCACCAGCTTCACCTAATACGATAGTACCATCGTTATTTCGGTTGTAACTTCCAATTAGGTGCAATTCTCTTGGAGCAATTTCCTTAATAAATTCCTCTCCAGCCACATCAGTATACGAATCGATCCATAGTTTTTTCACCATTGACAACGCTGGTTTAACGTTGGTTTCGTTTGGTGGATACAATGTCTTATCGTAATAACCAAATGCTTGGTTCCATTTATACGTTGCGCGGATATTAAATGGTTTTCTAAACTCATTATCGATCCAAGTATCTAATTCATTTAACTCTTTAGGTTCGATATCAAAAATACTGTCTTCTAATTTATTATCATTATCACAACTAGTAATACCAATACCTATAATTGCAAGGATACCTACCTGCTTTAATACATTTACTACTTTCATAATCTTCAATATTATCTAGGGTTTGGTGTTATTCCTTTTTGAATTGCCATCACTGGAATTTGGAATACAGTTCTATTATCATCTTTTTCTAACGTTTCTGTACGTTTATCACCCATTGTAGCCTCATGTGTTACAGGCATACCATAGCGACGAACGTCAAAAAATCTAGTTCCATCAAGGTATGAATCTCTTCTACGTAAATCCGTCAAATACTCTAAGTAATGAATTTGTGTTTGACTTAGATTAGCGACATAGAAAGGATCAATTTTAGACTGTGCTTTACCATCTTGTGTTACATCAAGAATGCGTTGTTCTGTTAATACATCCCCTGCAGTTAACTTTTGCGTACGTTTTCTTGTAAACACATTCAACATGTCCAAAGCGCTAGCAAGATCATTTTCATTAATTAACGCTTCGATACGATCTAAATACACCATATCCGTCGTAAACAAAGTCATATTCGTATAGGGAACACCAATTTGATTCGTAGGGTCAGTTACCTTAAATGTTTCACCAAACTTAGGAATATACAACATATCCGAAGCAGTATAAGACAACGTTGTGAATGCCCAGTCTTTTCCAAAAGGGTTTGTTGAACTAGAATATAATCCACTTCCAGCTTTATTCGCTACAGTAGCAGTAAAGCTATAACGCCCACCAACATTTCTACCTGCTAAAGACTGTACTGTACCAATTAACAAGTTTGCTGGTTCGTCTGCTGAAGGATATCTAACAGCCACTATTTCAGAATCTAATGACAGTGTTCCGATTTGATCGCGTAATGTCGATCCATCCACAGGAATAGCACTATATTTCAATGACTCTTTAAAGTCCCCTTTATAATTATAGAATCTTGCAGCGAATGCATGTCCTGAAGCTTCATTAAAATGGTATCTTCTAAATTTTGGCTCAACTACTCTAAGTTTAATCCAAGCTAACCCTTTTAACAAATCTTCTTCGATTGCGTTATAGGTGCTTTCTACAGTTCCGCGATCATAGTCTTTTATTAAAACTGTTTCTACTTCTGTAACATAGGGAATTCCCATCTCAGAAGCAGCTGTTGCAGGATTATACGCTTTAGCAAATAAATTAACCAAAGTGAAATGGCTATAAGCTCTAGCGATATACGCCTCACCTAAAATTCCTTGCAAATCACGCACCTCTTTTAGTTTCCCCTTTTCTTGTAGGTCCACTAACATTTTCTCACCTTGCTCTATAGCAGCATTTGCTTGAGCAATTGCTTTATAAGCAGCATTCCAATAGAATGTTGGTGTATCTGATCCTTCATCGCGAATATTATCCCAGAAAAAAGTTTCTGTATTCGTAACGTTTTCTCTTAAGATACGTTGGCTATCATACGCGTTATCACTCGAAAGATCAGCGAAAGTTGCATATGTTGCATCTGGATACGCTAAGGTAATTGCTTCACCAACTTTCTCAACGGTATCAATTTTTGTTCTATTATCTGGAGTTTCATCTAAAAAGCCACTACATGACGATATTGAAATCGCAGTAATCAAAACCCCTATTGCTATTTTAAATCTTTTCATAATCTCTTATTCTTTTTAGAATCCAATATTTAAAGTCAATGTATATTGACTAGTAACAGGCATTGCAACACCTCCACTTTGGAAGAACTCAGGATCTTGACCATTTAATTTCTTATCAGAATAAATCAACCAAGGGTTTGTTGCCATAGCTCTTAATGATAAGTTTGAAATTCTCATTGATTTCTTAAAATGATCAGGGAATTCATATGCTAAAGAGATGTTTTTCAATCTTACAAATCCACCATCTGCTACACGAGCAGAAGAATAGTTATATGAGTTGTAAGCGATACCCAATTCAGAAGTACCATAGTTACCTAATTGGCTGATATCAGCAATTACAGGTACATCTGTAAAGTTCTCATCACCTGGCAACATCCATCTGTTTCTCATATCCTTACCAAATACATCTAAGTCGTTGTATCTTGAAGAGAAACTTGGGTTCAATCTCACTTTATTACCACCTGAAGCTACGATAAACACGTTTAAGCTCCAGTTTTTATAGTTGAAAGTATTGGAAATACCCAATGACTTATTAGGCTCTAAACTTCCTTCGTATTTTAAGTAATCCGTTACATTATCACTATCTTGGAAGTTAGCACCTCCAACGTTATTTGTTTCTCCAGGTGCTTGAATAAATGTAGGTAAACCTTCATTGTTCAATCCTGTAAAATTGTAAGAGTATAATCCATTACGTGGTTTACCAACTACGTTACCAAAACCTTGAACTAATTCCATAACACGTGGCGTGTTTTGTAATTTTGTAATTTCTTGATCAAAGATTGATGCGTTAATTGTAGTACTCCAAGAGAAATCTTCTGTTTTAATGTTCGTCGTTGTTAAACCAAGTTCTAAACCTTTAATACGCATATCTGCGTTATTTCCGTATTTCATAGATTCTCCACCAACACCACTTGTACGAACGATATCGATCAAGTCGAATGCATTTCTTTGGTAAGCGTCAACTACGAATTGAACTCTGTTATTCCACAAGCCTAAATCAAGTCCAATATTGAACTCATATTGTTTCTCCCAAGTTAAATCAGCATTTTGAAGCGCTTCGATATCTAACGCATTTTCGCGGTTTGCAGCGAATTGACGCGTTGTAATGATACTCTTATAAATTGCAGAAGAGTTTGTAGCTGGACCAGTTGTAGCCGTTAAACCGTAAGACGTTCTCAATGCTAAGTTACTGATTGAATGTGCGTTTTGCATGAATTTCTCGCTAGAGATATTCCATTTACCTGAAGCAGTCCAAGTAGGCAACCATCTTGAAGCAGAATTATCTCCTTGTCTGTTTGAACCATCATAACGACCTGTCAATGCCACTGTATATCTTCTATCATAAGTATACGTCGTTTTAGCAAAGAATGCCAATGTACGCTCTCTTTCTTCTGTAAAACGGTAGTACTCTCCGTTGTCATTCAATAATTTTTGGATCGCAAGCATATCAGGGAAAGCTGTTAATCCTTTTCCATATTGTAAACCATGAGATAAGAAGAAATCACTATTTCTATTTACCACACGCATTTCAGTACCTCCAAAAACATCTAATTCATGCTTATCATTGAAGATATTACTGTATGACAATGTATTTCTAACGTTATACGATGTCATATTGTTGCTGAAGTTTCTACGCATACCTCCGTTTGGCATAGCAGAAACTCCTAAAGCAGCAGGATTTAATGGATCTTTGTATAAGAATACGTTTTGTCCATTTACTACTGTATTATCACTTGCATTATGCGCTCCAACTACGTTAGAAGACTCTAACAAACTATGCGTACGTTTTGTATCAGCATAACGTGCAGCAGCATTTAGGTTATATTTTAAATTTGGCAAGATTTTGTAATCTGCTTCAAATTGAAAACGAATATCTTTTACATCAATATCCATGTAGTTAGAGTCTAACTCATTCACGATATTAAAAGGAGCCCAGTTACTTCTGTGATACTCATATTCTCCAAACTCATTGTAGGGTCTGATTGCTCTACTTGTATTTAACGCATAGCTAAATGGGTTGATATCGAAATCACGTTTAATTGTACCATTTACAGCATCAGTCTCTCCATCATATGTACCAGGTGCTTTTTGATCACGCACCGATCCATTCATGGAAATAGCAATATTCAATTTATCGTTAACAAAGAATGTGTTTTTCAAGTTCATTGTTAAACGGTGTACGCGGTCAGCCACTGTCCATCCTGGATCAGCATAGTAACCTAACGACGCGAAGTATGCATTATTTTTACCCCCTCCATTGAAACTCAACGAGTGACTTTGTGTAATAGAAGGTCTAAATAATTCTTTGAACCAGTTCGTATTTGCTTTTTCGTATTTTTGCAAGAAAGCATATTTCGCTGGATCTGTATTGTCAATCTCGAATTTTCCTGTCAAATTATCATACTTATTCCATCCGCTATAAAGAAGGTTATAAACTCCTCCGTAACGACCGTATAAATTAGATGCATAATCAATATGACCTTTTTTCTCTAACTCTTGGTAAACATCCATTGTTTCTTGAGAGTTCATGATATCATATTGTCCGTATGTCGGAACTGTTCTAACTGTATTTTCCATTGAGTAAGAAATGCTTAATGGACTTTCTCTACGACCTGATTTTGTAGTAATAACCACAACACCATTCATCGCACGAGATCCATAAATAGCCGTAGCTGAAGCATCCTTTAAAATGTCAATACTCTGAACGTCATCAGAGTTCAAACCAGAAATGGCAGAACTTAATAAAGTTTCTGAGTTACCAGACGCTAAATCTTGGAATGATACGTTAACGATATCTTCTTGTACAACACCGTCAATTACCCATAATGGTTTTGTATCTCCCATAATTGATGAAGCACCACGAACTGTAATCTTAGGAGCAGCACCGAATGTCCCTGTAACGTTTTGTACAGTAACCCCAGCAGCTTTACCCTCAATCATTCTACTCACATCAACAACCCCGTCTACTTTCAAATCTTTTGCTTCGATTCTCACAGCAGCACCAGGCTCTTTACGTCTAGCGACACTTTGATAACCTGTGTTAATTACTACCTCTTCCATCACTGCGCTGTCATCTTTCAAAAGAACATTAACAACACTAGCTTTCCCCACTTTTTTCTCAACAGTAACTGTTCCTACGAATTGGAATACTAAAACAGCATTCTCATCAGTTACGTTAATAGAGTAGTTACCGTCAAAATCGGTACCAACACCCTCTTGGGTTCCTTTAATTAACACACTAGCTCCTGGTAGACCTAACCCATCTTCACCAGTAACTTGTCCTGTAACCTTTCTACTTTGTGCAAACCCCTCATTTACCATTAGCAAGGCGGCTATAACAAAGAAGAAATGAAGTACAATTTTCCTCATGTTTTATTAATTTTAAATTGTTTAACAAACAAATAACAAAAAATCGACATATGCTAATTTTATGTTATTTTTTTACAATCTGAAAAAGTTAAAAATTGTACTACGCTGTTTTGCAAGCAATTATACGAATACCTCTTAAAACCCAATCAAGGCCTGCAATATACACCTTATCAGAGCCAACACCAAAGTCTTAAAAGATTGTGTAATACATAAAAAAAACAAGTTAACAAAACCAAAAAAAATAAAACCATCAAACAATTACAGAAATTACGTTAACAATAAGTGTAAAAAAAAGTAAAGTCTCCTATTTATCTTAAAAAAACATTTAACTAAAATCAACTAAAATAGTAACGCTTGTACAACAATCAAATCGTTCTAGTAGGCAAAAAAAAAGATCGGCTACAGCCGATCTTCTATTTTTTCATTGCGTCAAGCGCAATTTCTTATTTTCCTTGATTCTTCAATAAATCTCTGATTTCTGCCAACAAGTCTTCTTGTGTTGGTGCTGGAGGTCCTGCTGGTTCTGGTTCGACTGCAGCTTCCTCTTTCTTTCTCAATTGATTAATTCCTTTTACCATAAGGAATACACAGAACGCCAACAACGTAAAGTTAATCACTTCTGTAATAAAACTACCATAAGCAAAGATTACATTGCCATCAACGCCCCTTGCCGCAGCTAAAGGTGCTCCATCTGCTGCCTCTCCTTTTAATACAACATACATATTTGTAAAGTCTGGTGTACCAATAATAGCAGAAACTAAAGGCATAATAACATCATTTACAATACTTGTAACGATTTTACCAAATGCTCCCCCAATGATAACCCCTACTGCTAGGTCCATTACATTGCCTTTTACAGCAAATTCTTTAAATTCTTTTAAAAATCCCATAGTTAAATTTTTATTGATTGGTTTTAACAAAAATACTTATTTTATTCTAAAAAAAAACTTTTTTTTACTCTTCAAAAAAAATTCTTTTAACTCTTTGAGACACACTTGTTAGAATCTCGTAAGGAATCGTATGAATCGCTTCTGCAAGAACTGTTGTCGGAAGATCTTCTCCAAAAATAATGACCTCATCCCCTTCTTTGCAATTAATCGAACTAACATCCACCATGAGCATATCCATACAAATCGAACCTGTAATCGGCGCTTTTTGATGTTGGATTAAAACGTATCCTCCATTACTTCCCCATACCCGATGAATTCCATCGGCATAACCAATGGGCACTGTTGCAATTTTTGTAGGTTGCTCCGCTCTGAAGCGACGCCCATATCCTACACTCTCTGCTTCCTCAATTTCTTTGACCTGCATGATCCGTGTTTTTAGGGTACTTACATTACGTAGTCCTTTCATCTCCTCTTGATCATTGCCAATTCCATACAGCCCAATTCCCAAGCGAACCATATCCATCTGATATGCTGCAAAATTGTAAATGCCTGATGTATTTAAAATGTGTAATAGGGGTTGAATGCCTAATTGCTCCTTAATATAGGTACTGTTCTGTTTAAACAATTCAATTTGTCCTAAAGTAAAATCGCGATACACTTCCATATCACTAGATGAAAGGTGAGAAAAAATAGACTTCACTTCTACCCCATTGGTCGATTTAAGTACCCCTATTAACTCCTCTAATTCCGAGGTTAAAAATCCATGGCGATGCATACCCGTTTCTACCTTAATATGTATAGGATATTGATAACCGTTTTTTTCGCGTACCACTTGAAGAAAAGCGCGAAGCTCGCGCATGGAATAAATCTCTGGTTCTAGATCATAGGCAATCATAGCAGAAAAGGCGCTTATCTCAGGATTCATCACAATAATATTGGTTTTGATTCCCGCTTTTCGCAACGCAATCCCCTCATCTGCAAAGGCCACTCCTAAGTAGTTGACTTTTTCGTGTTCCAATAACTTGGCAATATCCACACTGCCATTGCCATAGCCAAATGCTTTGACCATAACCATGGTTTTAGTTTCTGGCCTTAATCTAGCGCGATAGAAATTTAGATTATGTCGAAGTGCCGTAAGATTTACCTCTAAAATTGTCTCATGTGTTTTTTCTTCCAACAAGCTGACAATTTTATCAAAGCGAAAGCCACGGGCTCCTTTGACCAAAATAGTTTCGTCTACAAAATCGTCTAATGCTATTTTTTGCAAAAATTCATCCGTAGAGGAAAAAAAACGCATACCTGGTAAATCTTTGGAATACTGTACTATTTCTTCGCCAATGCAAATCACTTTGCTTATTCCATAATTTTTCAACAAATTATTGACTTGTTGATACAGCGCTTTGGGCTCTAGTCCACTGTGAAATACATCGGACAAAATAACCGTCTTATTTTTATTACTGCGATGTTTTTCCAAAAAATCCAACGCAATACTCAAAGACTGAAAATCGGAACTGTAGGCATCATCGATAATCGAACAATTATTGATTCCTCTTTTTACTTGCAAACGGAGTTCGACGGCATATAATTTTTTAATTCGTTTCTGAATAATAGGGATATCATAAGACAATACTAGCATAGCTACTATACAAGTCATACTGTTTTTTATGGCCCATTCATCCGTAAAGGGCAATTCAACGACAAAAAACGTTTCCTTATTATAACAGAGTTCCAACACATTTCCCGTTACCTTACCATACAAATTTGCATCGGTATCCGTTAAACTCCAACTCACATAAGTTGCTGTTGGCGGAATGGCTTCGAGAATATCTGTTCTTTTCTCTCCTAAAATAAGCGATGTATGGGCAAAAAGCGCCATTTTCTCCTTAATTTTTTGAGATTCGCTAGCAAAACCTTCTTGGTGCTCTCCTGTAATTGAAGTTAGTATCCCCAAGGTAGGCTGAACAATAGGCTCGAGATTTTGCATCTCGTTGACTGTTGAAATTCCTACTTCAAATAGCCCCAACGTATGTCGCTCTGCCATACCAAATACGGATAGCGGTACTCCTGTTTGAGAATTGTAGCTCTTGGGACTTTTAATAATCGTATATTCGGTATTCAATAAATAATTCAACCATTCTTTCACTACCGTTTTACCTCTACTCCCTGTGATTCCCACAACAGGAATATCAAATTGCTTTCGATGCCATGCGGCAGCTTGTTGCAACGCTTTTAGCGTATCACCAACCACAAAATAAGTAATCCCTGGTTGAATTCTCACCCTATCAGGTTGAGAAATAACAAAATAACGAACCCCTAATTCAATCAGTTCTTGAATGTAAGCATGTCCATTGTGGTTTTGTCCCACCAAAGCAAAAAACAACGTGGTAGGATCATTCAACAACGTACGGCTGTCTACAGATACACGGTTAATTTCAAAGGTTTCTGCTACTTGCTCACCCAAGACCTCCGCCTGGAGTGATGAACAGAAATTTGCGGTAGCGATATACATGAATTAGTCTTTAATCATTTGTGGATACAAAGGTAAGGGGTTCACCTGTTTTTTGACGCTATAAATTACATTTTATATACGCCCATCCCGCTTCTTGTTTTTCAATAATAGCGATTAATCCCGAAGGCACATAATCAACTTCTTCGAAGATATCCGCTTTATCAATTTGACGCACGCGTATCGTATTTTCGCAAGCAAAAAACTGCACGCCTTTTTGAATCGCTTGTTTTAAGGCATCACCCACCATTGTTTTTGTTTTTCTTACCATTCCTATCGCTGGGCCATGCACGACAACGTGGATGTCTACATCTTCGCCCCAATGGTTTCTCACATTCGTTACATAGGTCATTAAAGCGTTTTGTTCATTGATGTTTTCTGTATTCATTTGAAAAACAACGCTATGTTTCTTTTGTGTATTCATAATTGTAGTCGTTTAATTTTTGTTTTTTTGTTGATTAAATATAAAGCTACTAAATCCTTTTTCATTATCCGATATTTTCTTTTGTTTTTTATAGCTTTTACCCCTCTTATACGTGAATTATAACCGAATGTATCAAAAGTTACTGTACACCCATAAAATAATACAGACATTTGCTCCATACAAACATTTAATACACATAGTATAATGCATTGGATTTATGAACCTTGGCCTTGGTATATAGGCGGACTATTTATTGCCGCAACCCTCATTCTCCTACTATTAATGGGAAAGACATTTGGATTTTCATCCAATTTAAGAACGATGTGCACCCTAATGGGAGCAGGAAAAACCTGTGATTTTTTCTGTTTCAATTGGAAGGCTCAAACGTGGAATTTACTTTTCTTAGTTGGGACTATTCTCGGCGGTTTTATTGCGTATCACTTTTTAAGCGTTGACGCCGCTGCAATTCCATTAGGAGACACAACAATAGCGAAACTAAACGATTTGGGCTTTGAAAGTGCGGGTAAAGCCTATGTACCGACAGAACTCTTTGGTGAAGGTGCATTTTCATCACTTAAAACCATCGGTTTACTTTTGGTGGCAGGCTTCTTTGTTGGATTTGGATCTCGCTATGCAGGTGGTTGTACCTCTGGGCACGCCATTTCAGGACTGAGTAACTTTCAACTTCCGTCGCTAATCGCCGTTATTGGTTTCTTTATTGGAGGATTGATCATGGTACACCTCATCTTTCCTTTCTTATTTTAATCGCAACAAAAAATGAAAAAAATAGCTTATTTATTCGTGGGCATGCTGTTCGGTATCGGCATGTTTAAATCAGGAGCAGCTTCTTGGTTTAGAATTTACGAAATGTTTCAGTTTGACAGCTTCCACATGTACGGAATCATGGGAACAGCGTTAACCATTGCAGTTCTCGCTACGCTCCTAATCAAAAAGAAAAAAATCAAAGATTTTTCAGGCAATCCCATTGTCTTTACACCAAAGGAAAAGAGTATCCCTCGCTATTTAATTGGCGGAACATGCTTTGGATTGGGTTGGGCACTAGGAGGTGCTTGTCCGGGACCGATGTTTGCCCTGGTAGGCGCTGGTTTTTACCCTATTTTGATTGCCATTGTAGGCGCTTTAGCAGGTACTTGGTGCTATGGGTTGGTGAAAAAATGGTTGCCTCACTAAAATTATATAGCGGTAGATATGCTCCATTTCTTGATCCATAAAATCATTTAGCCTATCTTTAAATCCAAACAATTGAAGGAGTTAGTATGGGACATATCATTAGAGAAAAATACCGCGGTCTTTTTGAAGAAAAACTACTAGATGAGATCATCGAAGTATCAACAATCAAAGATTTTACAGAAGGAGAGCGCCTGATGGAAATTGGAGAATACATCAAGAAAATTCCACTCTTACTTTCGGGTGCCATCAAAATTATACGCGAAGATCAACGCGAAGGTGAAATTGTACTCTACTACATTGAAGAGGGTGATACTTGTGCGATGACCTTAACGTGTTGTTTAGGCGAAACCAAAAGTCAAGTGCGTTCTATTGCAGAAAAAGACGGCAGTGTGATCTTAGTTCCCGTTAGCAAAATGGATGATTGGCTCGTTCGTTATAAGAGTTGGCGCAACTTTGTCCTGAACAGCTACAACAACAGAATGAATGAGTTATTAGTCGCTGTAGACAGCTTGGCCTTTATGAATATGGAAGAACGCTTATGTAAACTCCTGCAGGATAAGGCTAAGATTTACAACAGCAAGTTCATTAACAATACCCATCAAGAACTCGCGGACGAATTAAACACGTCAAGAGTCGTAATCTCGCGTATTTTAAAGACGTTAGAGCATCAAGGAATCATTCGTTTAAACAGAAAATACATCGAATTACTCCAAAACCCCTAAATCATGGATATAGAAATTATCGGATATGCTTTGGCCTTACTTGTCGGTATCTCACTGGGCTTAATTGGCAGTGGTGGTTCTATTTTAACGGTGCCTATATTGGTATATATCCTAAAAATAGAGCCTTTTTTAGCGACTGCTTATTCGCTTTTTATCGTCGGATCAACCGCTTTGGTTGGAGGGGTTAAAAATGCGTGGAATCGCCAGGTTAATTTTTCGATGGTTTTACTCTTCGGAATCCCCTCTTTGGTAGCAGTGTTTGTCATGCGGGCCTACGTACTCCCCCTCGTACCAGATACAATAACCCTCGGTTCTCTTGTGCTTTCAAAGAACCTCCTGTTGATGGTATTCTTTGCTCTGGTGATGTTTATTTCATCCATGAAGATGATTCGTCCCAAAGCAATCACCCCATCCGCAACAACACCCAAAAAAAGCAGCTTAATGCTACAAGGGGTACTCATTGGAATTGTAGCGGGAACTGTAGGCGCTGGCGGTGGTTTTTTAATTATTCCCGCTTTAGTACTCTTTGCTAAGGCAAGCATGAAAGAAGCCGTAGGAACCTCGCTGTTTATTGTGGCCATCCAATCGTTGTTTGGCTTTTTAGGTGATGCAAGCAATCCACTGATTGATTGGTCTTTACTTTTAACCTTTAGCGCAATCGCCATAGTAGGCATATTCATTGGTATATTCTTAACCCGTTTTATACCAGATAACAACCTTAAAAAAGGATTTGGCTATTTTGTATTACTCATGGCCATTTACATTTTTACTAAAGAAGTGTTTTTTTAGTTTGTAACCTAGGTTACTGATCAATTCAAAACATCTTCTTACTTTTACTATTCAATTAAAAAATAAACAAGACTCATGAAGATAGAACAAATTTATACCGGATGTTTAGCACAAGGTGCTTACTATATAGAAAGCAATGGCGAAGTTGCCATTATCGATCCTTTGAGAGAAGTACAACAATATGTAGACAAAGCAAACAAGGACAACGCGTCTATTAAATACATTTTCGAAACGCATTTCCATGCAGATTTCGTGAGTGGACACGTTACTTTGGCAGAAAAAACAGGAGCACCTATTATTTATGGTCCTAATGCCAATCCAACCTTTCAAGCGCATATTGCTACGGATGGAGAAGTATTCAAATTAGGCGCAATCACGATCACAGCGCTACACACGCCAGGACATACCATGGAAAGTACCACCTATTTATTAAAAGATGAAAATGGTAAAGATCACGCCCTTTTCACTGGAGATACTTTATTTTTAGGGGATGTAGGACGTCCAGATCTAGCGCAAAAAGCGGCGAATCTAACCCAAGAACAACTTGCGGCTACCCTATTTCACAGCTTGCGCGATAAAATTATGCCGTTAGCGGATGACGTTATCGTGTACCCTGCGCATGGTGCTGGATCGGCTTGTGGGAAAAACCTCAGCAAAGAAACCGTTGGAACCTTAGGCGATCAAAAACAAAACAACTACGCCCTTCGCGCGGACATGACAGAAGCTGAGTTTGTCAAAGAAGTAACGGATGGTTTACTTCCTCCACCTGCTTATTTTCCACTCAACGTAAAACTAAACAAAGAAGGATACGACAATGTGGAGACTATTATCGACAACAACCGTGCCTTATCACCTAGTGAATTCGAAACCTTAGCGGAAGAATCGGGTGCGCTACTCCTCGATGTAAGAGCGGCTGCAGATTTTGCTCAAGGTCATATTCCTGGTTCTATTTTTATTGGTTTAGATGGTCAATTTGCTCCTTGGGTAGGTGCTCTAATCACGGATATTAAACAACCGATTCTGATTATCGCTCCAGAAGGTCGCGAACAAGAGTGTATTATCCGTCTATCTCGCGTGGGGTATGACAATTCCTTAGGGTACTTAGCCGGTGGATTTAACGCTTGGAAAAATGCAGCTAAAGAATATGATACCGTACAACAAGTCACAGCAACTGAGCTTGAAACGGCTATGCAAACGGGAGATATCTCTATTTTTGACGTTCGCAAACCAGGCGAGTTCAACTCCGCCCATATCGACTACAAAAACCTAAATCACACACCTTTAGACTTCCTAAACGATCACTTGGCTGAATTTCCAACTACAGGAAGTTTCTATATTCACTGTGCAGGGGGATACCGCTCATTAATTGCCGCATCCATATTAAAAGCAAGAGGATACCACAATATGATTGATGTAATTGGTGGATTTGGAGCCATTAAAAACACAGGCATTGCCTTGGCTGACAACAGCTGTACGTCTACCTGTTCTTCTAATCTAAAATAAGTACAATGGCAACATTTGAAGCGTTAATTCAATCTGATCAATTTGTTTTGGTTGACTTTTTTGCTACTTGGTGTGGGCCGTGCCAAATGCAAGCGCCAGTACTTGAAGAAGTAAAAGCGGTATTGAAAGATGAAATTACCATTATCAAAATTGACGTAGACAAAAATCAAGCGGTAACCGCTCAATACAGCACCCAATACAACATGAGAGGCGTTCCAACCCTTATGTTATTCAGAGCAGGTAAACTCTTGTGGAAACAATCGGGCTATACGGATAAACAAACGCTATTGCACCATTTTAATCACTATAAGAACCAGTATTAAGGGATTTTTTCTCTTCTTTTCTGAAGAAATAGATACAAGCACGTAGACAGAAGTTTACGTGCTTTTTTTTATCCTTTCACGCATTCTCCACAATTAATTATTTATAAAAGAGTAACATATTCCAAAAAATCGCGTCTAACGATTATAGTATTCATTTTACTTGGCAAAAAGTAGATGAATTTTACCCAATCTATCTTAAACGATCAAATAATGAAAAGATTATTTTACACCCTTGTCCTAGTTAGTGCCCTTGGATTTTCCAATTTTATTGCAGCACAACAGGCAAGTAAAGCGAGTTTTGTTACTCAAATTGAAGATATAAAGGAATATAAACTGAGTAATGGACTTCAAGTTTTATTAATTCCAGATGCTTCACAGAACAACTTAGTGGTCAATATTGTATACAAAGTAGGATCCAAACACGAAGGGTATGGCGAAAAAGGAATGGCTCACTTATTAGAGCATATGCTTTTTAAAAGTACCAAAAACTTAGGTGACATCAAAAAGATGCTTTCGGATAAAGGAGGAGCGGCTAATGGTACCACCTATTACGACCGAACCAACTACTACGAAGTATTTCCTTCTACAGAGGAGAACCTGTCCTGGGCTTTAGAAATGGAAGCAGATCGCATGATCAATGCAACCTTATTACAAGAAGACTTAGACAAAGAATTTTCTGTGGTGCGCAATGAGTTTGAAATTGGAGAAAATGATCCTACTAGCGTATTAATGGAACGCACAGCCAATACAGCTTACTTATGGCATAACTACGGATTAAGCACCATTGGATCCAAAGAGGATATTGAACGCGTAAAAACACCTCAACTGAGACGTTTTTACGAAAAATACTACCAACCAGACAATGCCGTTTTGGTGGTAGCGGGTAAATTCGACGAACAAAAAGCGATTGGATTTATTGAGCAATACTTCTCTGTTATCCCTAGACCTGAACGTGTATTGGATGAGATCTCAACGGTTGAACCGGCTCAAGATGGTGAAAAATACATTGAAGTAAAACGCAATGGCGATAGCAAACACATCCAAATGTTATACCACACTGCTTCTTATGCAGATAAAGACTACGCGGCATTAGCAGCGTTAGAGCTCATCTTAACCAATGATCCATCGGGTTATTTACACCAAGCCCTAGTGGAAAATCAAACAGTATCTTCGCTATGGGCCTATAGCCCTACAGTTAGAGATGCCAGCTTTATGTTATTCAACTTCGATGTTCCCAACGAGAAAGATCAAGTAAAAACTTTGGCTGAAATTAAAGCAGAAATGGCTAAAATTGGCTCGATTTCTTATTCACAAGAAGACCTCGATCGCGCAAAAACAAATCTTTTAAAAGGAATCGAAGCCTTGCAAAACAACACGATTGGCACGGCAATTAACTTGACAGAAATCATTGGTTCTGGAGATTATCGCCTCGGTTTTATGTACCGTGACAATATTGAAAACTTAACGGTAGAAGATATCAAACGCGTAGCTACGAAATACTTTACAGACAACAACCGCACTGTTGGTTTATTTATCCCAACAAAAGACGAAGTTCGCGTAAAACCAGCCGAATTTTTAAATAAAGATATTGATGCTTTAGTTAAAGATTACAAAGGAAAAGAAACTGCTCACAATATTCGCGATTTCGCTCCTACCATTGCCAACTTACAACAAAATTATACGTCTGGCCAATTGAGTAATGGAATGAAATACGGAATTATTGACAAGGATTTAAAGGGAGAACAAGTAAACATCTCGATTCAGATTCCTGTCGGAAATCAAAAAGATTTACACAACAAACAATACATTGGATCACTTACTGCCTCTATGTTGACTTCAGGTACAACAACCCTGTCCAAACAGGAGATTCAAGATAAGTTAGACCTATTAAAATCAAGTGTGCGCATTCAATTTAGCGGTCAGACGATTTCAATCTTTGTTTCTTCTTACAGAAACACCATGAAAGAAACGATGGATATCGTAAATGATGTATTGAAAAATCCAGTCTTCCCTGAGAGTGAATTAACCAAGTTAAAATTGGAATACTCTACGTATTTGGAAGGTAACTTAAATGATCCGCAAACGGTTGCTTTCAACAAAATAGCGCAAGCTATGTCAAATGAACCGAAGGGAAGCATTTTATATGCGTCTTCTACACAAGAAGACATTGATGGGTATAAGGCAGTTAGTATTTCAGAAATCAAAGAATTCTATACTAAATTCTTCGGTGCTAACAACGGAGTTGCTACAGTACTAGGTATGACAGATCAAACACAGGCCAAAGAATTACTGGAACAAGTATTAGGGAACTGGAACAATCAGGTAAAATTTGAACGAGCTTATCCAACCTTCTTTGCGACCAAACAAGGAAAAGAAATTATACAGACCCCAGACAAGGAAAATGCGGCGGCTGTAGGGAGCTTAACTTTTGAGATGAACAAATCAAACCCAGACTATCCAGCCTTGGTTTTTGCTAATGAAGTCATGGGCGGTGGCTTTATGACTGCGCGTATCCCACAGCGTTTACGCGAAAAAGAGGGAATCAGCTACGGAGCAGGTACTCAATTATCTGTACCGTCAAATCCCAACAACAACAATTCAAGCTGGTTCATTTACGCTTTCTTGAATCCAACCAAACGCGCCGAAGTAGAGCGCGGAATCAACGAGGAGTTTGAAAAATTAGTAGCGAATGGAATCACAGAAGAAGAGTTACAAACAAACAAAGTAAGCTGGAAAAACTCTAGACAGACAAGTCTAGGTACAGATGGTTACTTAATGTCTTTATCTAATCTGTACTTAACGTATGACCTTCCTTTTTCCGATTTCGACAAATTGAATCAGGACATCGATCAGTTAACGGTGAAACAAGTGAATGCCGCAATTAAAAAATACTTACAACCTTCAAAATTCACTACAATTTACGTAGGGGATTTCACGAAGAAATAGCAATCGAACAAAAAACCCGCTGCACGTGCAGCGGGTTTTTTTATTTTATTCATTTAACAAGCAAAGTCTACTGTTGTTGTTCCAGCTAAATATGCATTGTGTTTGGCGTCTTTAGACAGGTAAATCTCCACA
>JASLHL010000220.1 GCA_030152225.1 Flavobacterium sp.
TTGACGGGGTAATCCTAACAAAATTAGATGGGGATACTCGTGGTGGAGCTGCGATTTCTATTAAATCAGTAGTGAACAAGCCTATCAAGTTCATCGGAACAGGAGAAAAAATGGATGCGATTGACGTATTCTATCCAGAACGTATGGCTGATCGTATCTTGGGGATGGGAGACGTTATTTCCTTAGTAGAACGTGCACAAGCACAATACGACGAGGAAGAAGCGCGTAAAATCCAAAAGAAAATTGCGAAAAACGAATTTGGTTTTGACGATTTCTTAACGCAAATCCAACAGGTGAAAAAGATGGGTAGCATGAAAGATTTAGTCGGTATGTTACCAGGGGTTGGAAAAGCATTGAAAGATGTAGAAATTGAAGACGATGCGTTCAAACACATCGAAGCCATTATCCACTCGATGACACCCAAAGAAAGAGCAACGCCATCGGTTTTAGATGCAAAGCGAAAACAACGTATTGCCAAAGGATCAGGTACAGATATCCAACAAGTCAATCAATTGTTGAAACAATTCGATCAAATGAGTAAAATGATGAAGATGATGCAAGGAGCAAAAGGAAAGAATTTGATGCGAATGATGGGCCAAATGAAAGGCATGCAATAAAAATTAAAAAGAAGGTTTAAGGTTCACAGTGAAGTTTAAACCTTCTTTATTTTACATACAACAACACACTAATTAGTACGATTTAATGCAACTACTAGACGGAAAAAAGGTATCGGAAGATATCAAAAACGAGATCGCAGCTGAAGTTCAACAAATGAAAGCTCGCGGAGAAAAAGTACCTCATTTAGCAGCAGTGCTTGTGGGAAGCAATGGCGCAAGTTTAACTTACGTTGGAAGCAAGGTAAAATCATGTGAACAAATTGGATTCGAATCTACTTTGGTGGCTTTACCAGAAGAAACAACAGAAGTAGAATTGTTAGCAAAAATCAAAGCATTGAATGAAGACCCTGCGATTGATGGGTATATTGTTCAATTGCCTTTACCCAAACACATTGACGAACAAAAAATTCTAATGGCTGTTGATGCAGACAAAGATGTTGATGGATTCCACCCAACGAACTTTGGTAAAATGGCTTTAGAAATGGAAACATTTTTACCAGCAACTCCGTATGGAATTATGGAGCTATTAGAGCGCTATAAAGTAGAAACAGCAGGTAAAAATGTAGTGGTAATCGGTCGCTCTCATATTGTAGGTCGTCCTATGAGTATTTTGTTAAGCAGAAAAGGATACCCTGGAGATGCTACGGTTACCTTAACACACAGCCGTACCAAAGATATCGCTGCTATTACAAGAGAAGCGGATATCATTATCTCTGCTTTAGGCGTACCGTACTTCTTAAAAGCCGATATGGTAAAAGAAGGCGTAACAGTAGTGGATGTGGGAATCACACGTGTTCCAGATGCTGATGCACCAAGAGGCTATGTGATCGCTGGAGATGTGGACTTTGAGGAAGTAAGCAAAAAAGCAGCCTTCATTACCCCAGTACCAGGTGGAGTTGGTCCAATGACCATCGCTATGCTACTAAAAAATACACTTTTAGCACGTGCTAGACGTGCGAAAAGAGGAGAATAATATACAAAGGGTGTCCAATTGGGCACCCTTTTTTTGTTATCTTTTACTTTGGATCAGAAGAAAGAGGTACAATAAGTTTTAACTGAATCGATCAACAACTTCTTCCCAAGAATTTAGTCGATTGGGATAATCGATCTTAGCGTTGTGATACGCTGTGAATAGAAAACCATTTGCGCCAAATCCAACTAAATTTTCGATCATATCATCCAATAAGATATCGGCTTTAATTAACGGTTTATTCGCACAAAAAATCAGTTTTCTCCAAGTTAGTTCAGGGAAATTTTGCTCTATAAAGGCACAGCGTGAAGCCAGAGAATGAGGAAATTCTAAAGCTGCCGAAACTACATAGATATCGTATTTTTCTGAAAGAATCGCAATGCCTTCTTGTGCCCCTTGAATAACAGCTACTTCTCGATAAAAATTCACCCTATTTTGTTGTTCCTTGATAAAGGAAATGTGAGAAGAAGGCAAGCAATCATAAATAGTTTTTCCAAAAAGATCTTGTTTGCTTAGATGAGTGGAGTAAGCCTTGTTGTATTGCTCTACTAGTAAAGTAATAGAATCCGCAAGAACTTCATCCATATCGACAGCTAGGATGGGTTTTAACGTCTCTCTTCTATGCATGGTTTGGATATTTTAAATGATTATTAAAAATAAATCAATTATGTTTTAAATAATTGACTTTTTGTTGTTTAAAATAAATTTAACGAAGTGTAGGGAAAATCATTTAAATAAGAATGAATATCACAAAGATCGAACAGCAAAGAGCAAAGAGCAAAGAACAAAGAGCGAACAGCAAAGAGCAAATCTAAGGTTCATCGAACACCAACATAAAATTTAAACTTACTGAGATAAATTGCGCAAAAACCAATCCTCTTAAATATTTATTGTGTAATAATTCATTCATTACTGTAGTTTATTTGTATTAATGACTTATTTTTCATACATTAGTTATATTGTTTGTTTAATGAATGATATTTCGTTCGTTATGGCTTAGAATTTAGTATTATGAATTATATATCAGACATTAATTTACTTTCCGATAAAGCGATACTCCAACAGATTGGATTGTTTATCCAACAAACGCGTATCAAGCAAAATCTAACCCAAGAGGATGTCGCTACACAAGCGGCAATTAGTCGTTCAACGTTGAGCTTGATCGAGCGAGGGGATAATCTATCGCTAGTTAATTTGATTAAAATTTTACGCACGTTGGATGCCTTATACGTTTTACAGTCTTTTGAAGTTAGAGACGAATTAAGTCCGTTGCAATTAGCCAAAGGAGAGAAGCAAAAACGCCAACGCGCGTCTAAACTAAAGGAAGATAACCCAGATAATACTGATTTAGGATGGTAACCACAGCTTTTGTTCGACTATACGGTCAGTTGGTAGGTGCCGTAGCCTGGGATGCCGAAAGAGAGATTGGCAGCTTTGAATACGACCCTAAATTTGATTTAGCGCAGTTTCCTATTGCACCGATGAAAATGCCAACGAAAAATAGAATTTACAGTTTTCCTGAATTTCGAGAAAGCGAAACGTTTAAAGGGTTACCCGGTTTATTAGCCGATGCTTTGCCTGATCGATACGGAAAGGAATTGATTAATGCCTGGTTAGCTCGACAAGGGCGGCCAGACAATAGTTTAAATCCTGTGGAGTTGCTGTGTTTTATCGGTAAACGAGGGATGGGAGCTTTAGCGTTTGAACCCGCTTTGATCAAAGAAGCTCCGTCCTATGATATTGAGCTGACAGCATTAATTGAAACGACTAAATTACTCTTAGAAAAAAAAGAAAGCCTTTCAATTCAGACCCAAGCCAATATGGAGGATGTGATGATGGATGTACTAAAAATGGGAACATCAGCAGGAGGAGCACGCCCCAAAGCAATTATTGCCTATAACGAAAAGACGGGGCAAATCAAATCAGGACAAACCTTAGTCGACCCTGATTTTGATCATTGGATCATCAAGTTTGACGAAGTCAGCGATGTACAATTTGGAGAATCTAAAGGCTACGGTCGCGTAGAAATGGCGTATTATAAAATGGCTACTGATTTCGGTATTGAGATGATGGAATCGCGATTAATCGAAGAAAATAATCGCGTTCACTTTATGACCAAACGTTTTGATCGAATAAAAGGCAACCAAAAGATTCACAGCCAAACGCTTTGTGCCATTCAGCATTACGACTTTGCAAATATTACGTCCTATAGCTATGAGCAAGTCTTTCAAACTATGCGTCAATTGCGATTGTCCTATGCGGAAGCGGAGCAAATGTTTAAGCGAATGATTTTCAACGTGATTGCACGAAACTGTGATGATCACACCAAAAACTTTTCTTTTTTGATGACACAAGAAGGCAAGTGGAAATTAGCACCTGCTTACGATATTTGCTTTGCCTATCGCCCTGATAGCCTATGGGTAAGTCAACATAACTTAAGTATTAATGGCAAGAGAAAGGATTTTAAACGAGCAGATTTGATCGCTATTGCAGAACAAAATTCTATTCGAAACCCCGAGCAATTGATTGATAACTGCTTGACACTCGTTCAACAATGGCCATCCTATGCTCAAGCCTATCAAGTAGAGGAGGAAAAGATAAGAACGATAGACCAATGGCTAGTTAAAAAGATGGAATAGGGGAAATTCGCGATGGGAAACCGCAACGAAGTGTAGATTCATCGAACACGAAAACAAAAAAAACTGTTTTTCGGCTTTCGGCTTTTGGTTCATTACATCTAGTTGAAAAAAGATTCTCTTATGAAGAGAAAATCATGTAAGTAAGAATAAATATCACAAAGCGCAAAGAGCGAACAGCAAAGCGCAAAACTAAGGTTCATCGAACACTAAAACAAAAAAAACTGTTTTTCGGCTTTCGGCTTTTGGTTCATTACATCTAGTTGAAAAAAGATGCTTTTATGAAGAGAAAATCAAACAAACCGAAACGCAGTGAAAATCGAAATGAAAATCTTCTAAATAAG
>JASLHL010000231.1 GCA_030152225.1 Flavobacterium sp.
GAAGTAATTCTCGAAATTACATCTCCTTTGCGTTTTTCAGAAAAGAAAGACAAGGGTAAATCCACTGCTTTTTTGTACATCGCATTGCGAATATCTTTCAATACCCCATTGCGCAGGAAGGTAATGAAGTACATCGCCCAATAGTTAAACAAGTTTTTGAGTAAGAAGATCGAAATGACAACAAAGGCCATGATCATCAAGGTATCCTGTGCGCCGTGTTCTGCTGTATATTGGGTTAAGAAATACGACATATAGTCTTCTAAATAATTTTTTAGATGACCAATACCGGTATAAATGGGCTCTTCTGTCACCTTTTTTCCATCGCCAAATAGGATCGTCAGCATGGGAATTAGGGCTAAAAAGCCTAATGCACTAAAAAGAGCATAGAGGATATTGAAAAAAACATTCAGATAAGCGTAAGATTTATACGGCTTAGCGAAGTGGATAATCTTTTTAAAATATTCGTTCATATTTGTTCCAGATAAAAAAGCAAAAATAAAGAAAAGACTGGTTTTTTTACCAGTCTTTTCTATGCTGTTTAGTTCAGTTTCATTTCGTCTATGATCGCTTGGATCTTATCCGTTAAAAGTTGTTCCACTTCTTTGATGTCTTCCAATCGGTCCAACCATTCGTTGACGCTGAAGTAGAATTTTATTTTAGGCTCCGTTCCACTTGGACGGGCCGCTATTTTTGTACCATCTTCCAGGTAGTAAATCAATACGTTAGACTTGGGAATGTTGATGACTTCCGTATCACCTGTGATCAAGTTTTTCGCTTGGCTTGTTTGGTAGTCTTCCACACAAACGACGCGTTGTCCAATAATTTCTGTTAAGGGGTTTTCGCGTAGTTCCACCATCATTTGTTTGATTTCAGCAGCTCCAGAGATTCCTTTTTTTACAAGGGAAATCAAGTGCTCTTTGTAGTAACGATGGTCGATGTATAGATTCATTAATTCTTGATAGAATGAACTTCCTGAAGCTTTTGCTAAGGCGGCAATTTCACAAACCAATAGGGCAGAAGCCACGGCATCTTTGTCGCGTACTTTATCCCCTACCATATAACCGAAGCTCTCTTCACCACCACCAATAAACTGTTGGTTTGGAAATTCTTTGATGAATTTGGCAATCCATTTAAAGCCTGTTAATCCCACCTTGCACTCTACTCCATAGCTTTCGGCTAAATCCAACATCATAGGAGTAGAAACAATCGTAGAACCAATAAATTCATTTCCAGTAAACCCGCGGTTGACTTTCCATTGTTCCAATAGGAATCCCGTCATCATCACCATGGTTTGGTTTCCATTTAATAAAATCATTTGTCCGTCTAAGTCGCGAACTCCAATACCAATACGGTCTGAATCTGGATCTGTACCAATGACAATATCAGCACCTTTTTCCTCTGCCAACGCCAACGCCATAGTCAAGGCTTCTGGCTCTTCTGGATTGGGCGATTGAACCGTAGGGAAATCTCCATTGGGCTCTTCTTGTTCTTTTACAATGTAAACATGGTTATATCCTGCTTCTTGTAAAGTTCTAGGAATCAGTTTGATCGATGTTCCGTGAAGCGATGTATAGGCGATTTTTAAACCATCTTTAACTGTTTGTGGTGTATTGAAACTAGCATTTTCAATTGTCGATTGAATAAAAGCCTGATCCAATTCTTCATCTACTGTTGTGATTAAGGCGTCATTTCCAGCAAAATTAACTTGTTCATAGGTTAAGTGATTAATTTCGTCAATGACAGCGCCATCTTCAGGGGGTACAATTTGCCCACCATCAGACCAATATACTTTATATCCGTTGTATTCTGGGGGATTGTGAGAAGCGGTTAATACAATACCCGCTTGACAACCGTAGTAACGAACGGCAAATGATAATTCAGGTGTAGGTCGCATATCGCCAAATAAGTAAACCTGAATACCATTGGCTGTAAATACATCAGCTACTACCTTGGCTAAGGTTTGACTGTTGTGACGACAGTCGTAGTTAATCGCTACTTTTAAAGGTTGATTAGGAAAAGATTTTTTAATAAAATTAGATAACCCTTGGGTGTTTTTTCCTAAGGTATATTTATTGATGCGGTTGGTTCCCACACCCATAATTCCGCGCATTCCACCTGTACCAAATTCTAAGTTTTTGTAAAAACTATCTTGTAAAAGCACAGGATCTTGGTCAAGTAATTGTTGAACAATTGTTTGCGTTTCTTTGTCAAAGGGGGCTGTTAACCATTGTTCTACCTTTGCTAAAATTTCTTTTTCTATTTGCATCTTCTTTTAATTTAGCGTTTGTTTAAACCGCTGTATGCAGCAATTTTATATCGACTCGTATTTGATTTTGTTTGTAAAATTAGTTCGCCCAAAAAGCCTGCCAGGAACAATTGCGTTCCGATAATCATCATGGCTAACGCAATGTAAAACCAAGGGTCTTGTGTAACCAAGATCGCAGGTTTATTTTGGTATAATTTGATTAGTTTATTTGCGCCAATCCAACAGGCAGCTAAAAAACCAATGATGGACGTAACAACCCCTAAGCTACCAAAAAGATGCATGGGGCGTTTGCCAAATTTAGATAAAAACCAAATGGTGATTAAATCCAAAAAGCCATAAATAAAACGGCTCATGCCAAACTTTGTTGTGCCGTATTTTCTCGCTTGATGTTGAACGACCTTTTCTCCAATCTTGTCGAAACCTTCGTTTTTTGCAAGCACAGGAATATAGCGGTGCATTTCTCCAGAAACTTCAATGTTCTTGATCACCTCCTGACGATAGGCTTTTAGCCCACAGTTAAAGTCATTTAAATGTACCCCTGAAGTTTTACGCGCCGCCCAATTGAATAATTTAGAAGGTAGATTTTTGGAGATGACCGAATCATATCGCTTTTTCTTCCATCCCGAAACCATATCAAAGTGCTCTTGTGTGATCATGCGATACAATTCAGGTATTTCATCCGGACTATCCTGTAAATCGGCATCCATCGTAATGACTACATCACCCACTGCTTGAGCAAATCCCGCATGTAAAGCCTGTGATTTCCCAAAATTTCGCTGAAATTTAATCCCTTTTACACTATCGTCTTTTTCAGATAAAGCGCTGATGATCTCCCAAGAATGATCTGTACTACCATCATCAACAAATAAAATCTCATAGGTATAGCCATTTTCTTGCATAACCCTGCGAATCCAAGTGTATAACTCAGGGAGAGATTCTGCTTCGTTGAGCAAGGGAATAACAAGGGATAGATTTATATTCATGCTTTATTTATTGATCTTTAGCAGCTGTTTCTTCTTGTTCCGCAACAGGCGCAGGATTGGTAAATTCCGATTTGTTTTTAAAAATGGCTGCTAACAACAATCCTAAAATTGAATTTCTCAAAATACTACCCGCCCACATAAAAAGTTGAGATTTTGGCTCAAATTGATTTAGTTCTTTGGCCTTAGCAAATTGTTCATCAATTTGCGCTTGGGGTAAACCAGAGTTGTTCAGTGTTTCCACTAACATATCATTTAAAACTTTGTTGATAACGTCTTTAGCTGATGGATCTACTAATTGGAATAGTATATTGTACATCGCAAAATTAACGGTAACCCCTATAGCAATCATAATTAAAAAAGGCGTAAAGGCTTCTCGAAAAGTTAAATATCCTCCCATTCTTCGTTTCGCTGCAAATACGCAGAGTACCCCAATAATAATGATAATGGCCATATTGAAAAAGCCGACAAATTTATTGGCAAATAGCGTCTGGTCAGTGAAAAATAAGGTACAGTTGAATAGGATGTAGTAAATCGCTAGTACAATCCCAAATGTTATGCCTACTTTGTTGAGAGGGTTCTTCATCAGTGTTTCAAAAAAATGTAAGTTACAAATATACTAAAATCCCCTTTTAGTTTGGTGCGATCTGGGAATAAAGGTGCAAGATAGGTAAAGCAGTGGGGATTTTAGCTAGATACCGCTTGTTTTAGCGAGAAAAGGTGAAAGCAAAGAGGAAAAATAGTGCGCGAAAGACTCCTTTTTTACCTGCTTTCTTTTTGCTAGTTTTACAGGTAGAAAAGCAATATTTATCCAGTAATAATTAAGGTATGAGTGTACTGTTTATCAAAAATATGGTGTGTAATCGCTGTATCTTTATGGTTCAAAAGGAAATTGAGCAATTGGATTTGAGGATGATATCGATCAAACTTGGTGAAGTAGAGTTAGAAGGAGAACTAAGTGTGACTGAAAAAGAAAGAGTAGGACAGGCCTTAATTGCCTTGGGTTTTGAGCTGATTGACGATAAAAAAAGTCAATTGATTACGCGTATTAAAACGCGTATTGTTGAACTGGTGCACTATCAAAATAATGAGTTGAACATGAATTTATCCGATTTGTTAAGCAAGGAATTCGGACATGATTACAACTATCTTTCTACTTTGTTTTCTGAAATTGAAGGCAAAACCATAGAGAAGTATGTTATTGCACAAAAGATTGAAAAAATCAAAGAACTATTGGTGTATGATGAACTGTCTCTCAGTGAAATTGCCCATCAACTCAACTATTCAAGTGTGGCCTATTTGAGTAATCAGTTTAAGAAAGTTACCGGATTAACACCGAGTCACTTTAAGAAAATAGGAGAGAAGAAAAGAAAATCACTAGATGAAGTATAAGTAAAAGTTACAAATAAAACCAGAAATTACATAACAGTTTACTAGGCAAGAGTGCTCAAATTTGTACCATACAAATACCATAGCATTATGACCAATACTAGTAAACATAAAATAGTATATCTACCCATAGAACAGGTGAACAGTGAACACTGTGCGCTAGTGGTAGAAAAGGGATTGACCCAAGTAAAAGGAGTAGCATCCGTAAAAGTAGAACTCAACAACCAACGCGTAGCCCTTTCCATTTCAGATCCTGAAGTACTTGGACAAGCAGCGAAAAAAGTACGTGACTTGGGGTATGATGTACCCACAATCAAACAAACCTTTCCCGTTTTAGGCATGACCTGTGCTTCTTGTGCTGGAAGTGCAGAGAGCATTGTCAGCTTTGAAGAAGGGGTTGTCAATGCAGCCGTGAATTTTGCTACAGCTAATTTAACTGTAGAATATATCCCTGGTTTAACTGATGCCATTCAACTTCAAAAGGCATTACAAGGAGCTGGTTATGATTTGTTGGTGGTAGAAGAAGCTGAACAACAACAGTCGTTAGAGGCAATTCATGCCGAAAAATTCAAACAATTAAAGCGCAAAACGTGGGGCGCTGTTCTATTGTCAATTCCGGTAGTCGTGATTGGGATGTTCTTTATGGATATGCCCTATGGCAATGAAATTATGTGGTTGTTTTCCACTCCAGTCTTGCTGTATTTTGGAAAAGATTTCTTCCTTAACGCCTGGAAGCAAACAAAAAATCGCTCAGCGAATATGGATACCCTTGTCGCATTGAG
>JASLHL010000340.1 GCA_030152225.1 Flavobacterium sp.
TAATAATATATCAGGTGTAATTTTTATAAACTCAGTTTCACTCCAGCGTTTCCAATATTCTTCAACAGTATATATTCCTAAAGTTGGTTTTTTCAATTTCTCAGCAAGCCATAATTCTACTTCTGGCGCTAGTTCTAACCATTGTTCAATATCTATAGCGTCTAAGTATTTAATATCTTTCCAAAATCCTTCGTTTTTTTTATCTAATTCCCATTTACTTTTATCTCGATATTTCTTAGCATTGATATTTATATAAGTTGTTTCAGCAGGGGTCTTACCCAAAGTATCTTGCTTTCTTTTTTCGTAGTCATCATTAGCTTTTTTACCTTTAGCACTTGTTGTCCCAAATTCCCATACGCTCACTCCTAATGGAACAAACATATTTTCAGATTCTGTAATTAGTTCCCCATCAAAACCTCCTGTTTGCACGTCTTCTCCATATGGAAAATGAATATTTTTAATGGAACTATTATCAATTGTTGCTAAAATTAATTTTCTAACAAGGTGTGGTAAATGGTATTTACAATCAATTGTATTTGCCCACATTTCTATATCATTTGTAGTCAAGAATCTCATTGTTTTGAATATTATTTTTTATAGTTAAATGGAAAATTGGTAAATAAAAATTACAAATAGAATAATTTAGAGTCTAGCAATAGGTATTTATTTCTTTGCTTTTTTAATATTTTATTTATCAAATATTAGTTTGGAGTACAAGTTTGTCATTATAGAATATGTTTATTAATTAATATTTACAGCTTTTTTTTTTGAAAAATACCTTTAAGTTTTCTAAAGTAAACTAATATCTCTATGTAGTAAATGTTGAATTTTAAATATATGAAACAATTCTCAATATCAGATACTGAAATCCATAAACCCCTCAATATTTTGAGTCTACTTATCTATTTCAACAAAACTATCGACTTCGGAGTAGTTTTCCAGCCCTCTGCAAGAGCAAGTAGTTTTGAAAGCTCGAATCTCAATTTCGAGTGCCTCAAAACATAACTTGCTGTTACCTTTGCGGTAACTTTTTAAACATATTTACAATATGTTTTTTATAATATGTATACTGTTTATACACCTATTAGTAAACGTCAAATATTCTCTTTAAATACAAAGTTTACATAATTGACTTAAAATTATTGATTAAGCCTATATTCAGGTATAATGATCTTGATTATAACAGCATTTTTATAAATACTCATAATTTATTTAGTTTCTTATTCTATTTTAATTTTTCTATATTTGATTGACTCGTTAGCTGATATTTTACAAACAACAATATTTCTTGGAAATTCCTTATAGACTTTTACCTAAAAAACTTTACTCAAGCCATAGATTTTGTCTTGAAATGACAAATGAAATTGAGAAATTTATTATAGACGAGACTTACATTGATTTAAAAAATGAAGTCATAAATATTGAAAATAAACCGATAATTAATAAAAACGAGCATATTTTGGATTATTTATTAAGGATTGGTGAAAAGGAACTTCATAATAAGTACCTAACGAAACATGTCATTCACGCAATTCTAATTGATAATCTTTATTTTATAAAAGAAGCATTAAGTGCTTCTAGCAAACAAAGACTAACAGTTGCTTTCTCATTAATTAGAAAGCCTTTTGTTTATAACTTAGTAGTAATTTTAAGAGCATTCTTTACAAATGATTTTTTAGAAGACTTTAATACAAAAGATAATTTTGATGCTACAAAGTTAAATAAAGAAGATTTAAAGGAGCTGATTGAGCTTTCAATAAGTACGTTAACTACAAAGTTTATAACAAAAGATGATATATATAATTTTATTTTCAACCAAGACATTCCTGATAGTTTGATTAATATCTCGAATAAAGCTCTTCATCCATCAACAACTAGGAATAAAAATAATTTAACAGGAATTCAAAATATTAATTTTATTTTTAGTACATCACTTGACATTGAAGATCAATGGGAATATTTTTATTCTCGGTTAAAAGTTTTATTAATATATCATGTAGAATTATGTGATTTTATAATATTTAATTTACTAAATCTAGAAGCTGAATTCTTCGATAAAAGATTATATGACAGAATAAAAATATATGAACATATAAACTAAAATTAATCTGTTTTTAATTCCATTACTTCATCGAGCTTATAAACTTTAACGTCATTCTTTACTAAAAAAATCATAAAATGAAATTATTAACTTCTCAAAAGAATAAAATTTACAATTATATAACTTCAAAGCACTACTTTTCTCCTAATCAATTTAAATTAGAAGAACATGATAGTATTACAATTATTAAATTTTTGAACTCACCGTATTATTTCAAGTTTATTAATGATACAGAATACGTAGGTTTTTTTGTAAATTATTCTCCTGGTCAAGAAAATTTTTTAGAAGTAACTCCTAATGTAAGTTGGGAATTAGGATTTCAACATTTAGTTTCGTGGTTAATGAATTTAGAACGAGAACTTGAGGTACCTAATTTATGGGAAAGATTTGAAATGGAGATATCTGGTATTAATTTGAGATCTAATTTTGATAATAATACAAAATTTACAGTTTCCGAATATGAGATAATTTCCAAAAAATTGGACTCTATATCTGAAGGTATTTTATCAATTCCATTATTAGAACAACAACAACAAGAAATTCTAATAAATCTTGAAAGATTAAATGAATTCGCTAAAGAATTAAATAAATTTGATTGGAAAAATCTATTTATTGGTACGTTTATAAGTATAATAATACAATTGAATGTTACACCTGAAAATGCATCTGAACTATGGAAGTTGATAAAAAATATCTTTAATGATTACTTTTTAAGTTAGTTATAGGATATATTCTTGAAAATGTATTTGATAAAAGCATCTGATTTTACTTAAAATTAAAACTTAATTAGATGTTCCTAAAAATCTCATTATCCTTTTCTTGTATGAAGTTAGGTATAGACTTAAAATGTATTTACCTACTTACATAGATATACCTATATAGTTGTACTGTACTTAGATGAGTATATATAATTCTAAAGTATTAAAACTGTAATCATTTTGTAAGTACCCAATCTCATTAATTGCTTTTAAAATACTATTTAAAAAAGAAAAAGGTAGAATACCATCCATAGTAATTCTACCTTTTTTCCGTTATATGTATAAACTTATATCTACTTAGTTTGAATCAATTTCTCCAAACGATTCATCATTTCGTCTTTCTCCTTCAGCATACGCTCATATAAAGCAATCTTTTCTTCGTGAAGCTTTACAATTGCTTCAATAGGGCTATTATTGAAAACAGGATTATAATTAATATCATTAAATGTACTTGAAATAATATTAATTGCTTGCTGTTCATCAAAATTCTCAATCGCTTCAACAGGTATTTTAAGCACCTTTGATATTTGCTGTAACAATGAATGATCAATTATCTCTTTCTGTTCCAGTACAGATATCTTCTTTTGGTTCCAATCTTCACCCAAATCAAAGGCAAGAACCTCTTGTTTGATTCCAAGCATTTCTCTAAAACGCTTTACATTTCTTCCTTGATGTATTTTGTGTTCCATAATTAATAGTTGAGTTTAAGAAGGCTCAAAAATAAAGCCAAAAATTCAAAAAGATTGAAAAGTAAAGTTATAAAATTATCTGATAAAATATCCCTTAATAAGAATATTATACTGCTTGATGGAATAGTTTACACAGGGAGTTCGATTGAATTTTAATCCAATCAAAAACTCCCTAATTATGAAAACAACTAATTTTCCCATCAACGACTTTTTAAGCAGCCAAATGAAACAGCTTATTACAGCGTTTCCAACTGTATTAGAGCTATATTACTGTAGTCATACAGTAGATAAAACTTCTTATTTACTTATACATCTTAGCAATAGAAATGATATTGATACAATTGCCAATCGCAAAGGAATTAAAAAACTATTCAAGAACTATGGTATCATCGTATTGTTGTTTGATTACAATGCTTTGAGATATAAGTTTGAACACGGTTATCCTTTAATAGCGCTCATCTACCAAGAAAAACAGCTCGTTTATCAGCAAGAAGAAATTGATTTTCCCAAACTTACTCCAAGAGGTTTCAACGAATTTAATAAACAGTACAATAGCTATAAAGAGCCGTATTATCAAGAGCACGATGTTTTAAGTTCTGAACTTCATACACATCAGTCTCTAGGTGCTATGTCAAGTGTGTTTCTTCTCTATGAGCGTTTATTTGAATTACATTTACAGCACATTGAAGAACTCTATGTAGGGCATATCAGTTCAATCCATAATCTGCATCAACGAATTAAAGCGATAAGCAAGTTTAATCCAGAGATTGAACGTTTATTTCTTAAAAAAAATGAAGAAGAATATTATCTTATTGCTTTACTATACAGCGTCAAAAAAGCAATAGAAGAGCAAAGAGCAGTTTATGACCAGGAGTACTTTAACGCTTTTGCTAAGGTTGAAAACCAACTTCATAATTTCGTTCAAGATCGTTTTAAGTCTTTAAAACAGTTAATCAAACACCAAGCTAATCATTCTACTCTTGCAGCGATAGCTGTAGATCGTAATAAGCAAGAAACTTTGAATGCGGTCATCATTGAAAGATGCTTAAATCAAAATCCACGGATTGAAGAAATTTATCTGTATCAGACGTTAACGCTGGGTAATCAAACGATTCACTATCTTCTTGTTATAGGTGATGAATTTGCCAATGAACAGATCAAGAACTTAGAAGCAAGTTTACAAGATAAGTTTAATAAACAAACGAACTTTGTTATTATTGCCCATACTAAAATAGGGATTCAAACAGCATTATACTGTTCACAAGATTTCTTTGCTGGCATTATAAAAAACGAAAACAAAATTTATTCCTCTAGTCCATACAATGCATCATTGCATTGGTTAGTTCCTCACAAGCCTTTGTATACTGATTTATATCGTTATAATGCTCTTGCGAATAAGACTGCTAAAGAACTACTTAAGAGTCTACAAAGCCTAAAAAAAGGACAAGCATGTAAGCAAAGTACGTCGTATCTAGTATCTCTTTATTTTATGTCTTTTTGTAGAACCTATATATTAGCTCATCTATCCTATTTACCTAATTGCTTAGCTAGCTTCTCGCTGTGGCTGCTTTGTGTAAATGTGAACACTGGCTTAACTAAGTATCAGTACTTATTTGATAAATTCGGCAATACGTTTTTTTCTTTATTAGATTACTATAGCGTACTACACCAACAACATACTAGCTTTGATACAGAAAAAGTAGAAGTGCTGATAGAACTAGTTACGCAATTACAAGTTGAATTAAAATTGATTACAAGTACAAGAGCGGTTTAATTCGTTGCTCGTTTCGCGGTTTATCTCACTTAGTTAATATTTTATTTTGGTGTTCGATGAATCTTCGATTTGTTTTTCGCGCGGTTTATCTCACTGATTTTATATTTTGTTTTGGTATTCGATGAATCTTCGATTTGTACTTTGTTATTTGTTAGATTGGTTTCTTATTTAGATAAATTCCCCTCATCACCTCACCTATCTTATTGCCTCTTAATCTTCTCTTTATAGATAAAATAAGTCGTACGAGGTTGTCATGCTGACGTAGGAAGCATCGCATCGGTCAAGGCTTAGTTTATATTTTGTGAGATTGGACGAGATGATGAGATGATGAGATGGTGAGTAAATCAATAAATAGGCTGTTTTCGGTTTCCCTTCTCCCTTCTCCCATCTCCAGTAAAGGGATTAGATATCCCATTTTGGGGTATATAGACACAAAGAAAAAACAATACCTCGCTACACTCGACATTGTGCTTTTTTAAAAAGGTATTTTCTCATTTCCCTTCTCCCTTCTCCCATCTCCAGTAAAGGGATTTGATATCCCATTTGGGGGA
>JASLHL010000271.1 GCA_030152225.1 Flavobacterium sp.
TTATAGGGAAGTCTTTTCTCTTATTCACTGAGGGTATACTGCATCCAAACATTAGGCTCTACGTATACGCCTTTATTAGTTTCAAGGTCTATTTCGATAGGATTTAAAGCAAAGTCAATGACATAGCGTCCCGAAGTTTGAAAGGATCGATTGGTCCATTGCTCCCATTCCCCTACACTGCCTTCAACATACATGGCTTTGGAACACACCTTAATGATCTTCGCTCCATTTTTTTCATGGGTGCGAATCCAAGGATCAAAAGCCTGTCCCTTCTCATTTTTCCAGGTGATATACTCCTCCATGGTTTGAAGGGGATAACGGTGCTTTACCGTCGGGCGAATCGGCAGTATAAAATCGTCCATCTGCTGTTCCTTGGCTAATGCCTTCATAAAACGCACCAACAAAGGACTTACCCCCTGTCCTTGATAGGCAGGATTCACTCCAATTTGCAAGGCACATAACGTATTGGGCTTTTTACCCGCTTTTTTATCGAGAAAAGCGCGTTCTAAGGCCCAATCCCAACCTTCATCAGGCAATTGGGCTAATTCTTCTGGTGTTAGGCTCAATGGGACACAATTGCCATTTCCCACCACTTCTTGTCCGTCCATCATGAAAAACTGATACAAGGGAAACTCTACATACAGCTCTTCCCAATAGGTCAGGTTGACCTGATCCTGCACAATAAACTCCGGCCAAACACTATAAGCATAAACTTTTTCTAATAGTACATCGTATTGGGGTAAATACGTTTTTGATGTGCGTATAAAAGAAAATTGATTTGGATTCATGCTAAAAAAATTATAAATTATTGGTTCTACAACTTGATCAAAACTGAGTGTTCAAAGATACTCTTTATAACGCCAATCCCTTTCTTTTTCAGCTTTTTTATCCCCATTTTTCAACAAATGAGGAGGCTTTTAGTTGGCTGTTGTAAAATTTTCATTGGCTACCAAAAGCATTACTTAAAAATAATTCGCTAACTTAGAGGGAGTTAACCTTGATCTAACCGCTAATGCTCAAGGAAAACCGTTGCTTTAAATAACTTTTTTCATCAAATAGTATGCGTGCATATTATTTTTTACTATATTTGAGTTTAACCAACTTGAAATGAAGGACAAAACAATTGACTATACTTTAAGAGCGACTTGGCAAGCTGTAGCAAGAATGTACAATGAGGAAGCGGCAAAATACGATGCTACTATGTCATTGGCTTTTGCGCTTTTGAGTATTGATAAACAAGGTACCCCTTCTACGCTATTAGGCCCTAGTATGGGGATGGAAGCGACGAGTTTGACTCGCACGCTCAAAAAAATGGAGGAAAAAGGATTAATCACCAGAGAAAAGAATCCTCATGATGGTCGAGGGGTGATTATTAAGCTTACGCCCTTAGGTTTTGAAAAAAGGGAACTTTCTAAGGAGAAAGTCAAGCGCTTCAATGAAACGATACGCAAATACCTAACGGAAGAGCAAATCGACAATTTTATTACGGTTACGGAAACCATCAATCAACTTATTGCCGACAAGGCTATTTTTGATTCTAAGAAGTAATCGGTACTAACAACTAAAAACAAGTATTAACCATAGGAATTATATAAACATATGAAAAGAAGAATTAAAAAAGTGGCTGTAATTGGTTCAGGCGTTATGGGATCAGCTATTGCATGTCATTTTGCCAATATTGGTGTTGAGGTATTGTTAATGGATATTGTTCCCAATGCTTTAACTCCAGAGGAAGAGAAAAAAGGCTTGACCTTAGATGATCGTGCGATTCGCAATAAAATTGCACAAACCCATTTAACAAACGCACTAAAATCAAAACCTGCTCCTATTTATACGCCGCGCTTTGCCAGCCGTATAACAGTAGGAAACCTCGAGGATGATTTAGCAAAGATCAAAGATGTAGATTGGATTATCGAAGTTGTCATCGAGCGATTAGACATCAAGAAATCCGTTTTTGAAAACATCGAAAAATACAGAAAACCAGGCACTTTAATTACTTCCAATACATCTGGAATTCCCATGAAATTACTTGTAGAAGGACGTTCGGAAGATTTCCAACAACACTTCTGCGGAACCCACTTCTTTAATCCACCGCGTTACTTACCTTTATTTGAAATTATTCCTGGGCCACAAACGGCTCCAGAAGTACTTTCCTTTTTCCAAGACTATGCCCGTTTGTACTTAGGTAAAACTCCTGTTTTATGTAAGGACACCCCTGGTTTTATTGGAAATAGAATTGGCGTGTATTCCATGGCGATGGTGATGCAATTAGCGCAGGAAATTGGTCTAACAATTGAAGAAGCCGATACGCTAACGGGATCTTTCTTAGGTCGTCCAAAAACGGGAACCTTCAAACTAGGGGATTTAGTTGGATTGGATACCGCTGTTAACGTAACAATGGGACTAAAACAAAACTGTCCTGCTGATGCGATGATTCAGGGCATTAAAGACAACAGCGCTTTAAATTTCTTACTCGAGAATAAATTCTTAGGCGATAAAACACGAAAAGGATTCTACTACAAAGAAGTGGATAAAGAAGGTAAAACCAACCGTTTTGCCCTAGATTTAAACACATTAACTTATAGACCATTAGAACGCGCTAAAATTGAAGCGATCGAAACGGCCAATCAAGCAGGTGGAACAAAAGCTAAATGGTCGGTATTACTTGCCGATCAAGGAAAAGCAGGGGCTTTAATTCGCAAGCATTTTGCTTCTTTATTTGCCTATGTTTCTCAACGTGTGCCCGAAATTACGGATACTCTATTCTCTATAGACGATGCCATGCGTACGGGTTATGCTTGGAAATACGGTCCATTTGAAACTTGGGATGTATTGGGCATCCAAAAGGGAATTGACTTAGTTGAAAAAGAAGGGTATGAAGTAGCATCTTGGGTCAAAGACCTTGCTGCTACAGGTGCAACGAGTTTCTATAAAATAGAACATGGCAAAAAGCTGTTCTTTAACCAAGAAACTAAAACATTTGAACCTATTCCAGGACAAGATGCCTTTATTATCTTAAACAATATTCGCACAACAAATAAAGTATGGGGCAATAGCGAGGCTACCCTACTTGATTTAGGCGATGGAATTGTAAACTTAGAATTCCATTCAAAAATGAATACCATCGGTGGAGGGGTTTTAGCTGGACTAAATAAAGCAATTGAAATTGCAGAACAAGACTTTGAAGGATTAGTTGTAGGAAATCAAGGATCTAACTTCTCTGTTGGGGCCAACTTGATGATGATTTTTATGATGGCCGCAGAGCAAGATTGGGACGAATTGAATATTGCAATTAAGATGTTCCAAGATACCATGATGAAAATGCGCTATTCGGCTATTCCTGTCGTAGCAGCTCCACACGGTATGACTTTTGGCGGTGGATGTGAGTTGAGCTTGCACGCAGATAAGGTTGTAGCAGCAGCAGAAACGTACATCGGTTTAGTAGAGTTTGGTGTAGGTCTAATCCCTGGCGGAGGTGGTTCGAAAGAAATGACTGTGAGAGCGGCTGATTTATACCGCAAAAACGACGTAGAACTCAATACGCTACAAGAACATTTCTTGACTATTGGAATGGCAAAAGTAGCTACTTCAGCAGAAGAAGCCTTTGATTTAAATATTCTTCAACGCGGAAAAGACGTAGTAGTTGTCAACAAGGATTTACAACTGGCACAAGCAAAACGCGAAGCTTTAGTCCTAGCACAAGCAGGGTACACACAACCTGTTAAACGCAAAGACATCAAAGTGTTAGGCCGTCAAGCTTTGGGAATGTTCTACGTTGGAACAGATAGTATGATGGCTGGAAAGTACATCTCGGAACACGATCACAAGATTGCCAATAAACTGGCGTATGTGATGGCGGGTGGAGATCTATCTGAGGCTACACTAGTATCAGAACAATACCTACTTGATCTAGAACGAGAAGCTTTCTTATCCCTATGTGGAGAACGCAAAACCTTAGAGCGTATTCAATATATGCTAAAAACAGGTAAACCTTTGAGAAACTAACTAACCCACAAATTACAAAAACATGAAAACTGCCTATATAGTAAAAGGATACAGAACAGCTGTTGGAAAAGCTCCTCGCGGTGTCTTTCGCTTTAAAAGACCCGATGAGCTCGCAGCAGAGACGATCGAATATTTAATGCAAGCACTTCCCGAATTTGACAAAACGCGCATTGACGATGTCATGGTAGGAAATGCAATGCCCGAAGCCGAACAAGGCTTAAACATGGGGCGCTTAATCTCCCTCATGGGATTAAAAGTGGACGACGTTCCCGGGGTAACAGTTAATCGCTATTGTGCTTCTGGAATTGAAACCATCGGAATGGCGGTGGCTAAGATTCAAGCCGGTATGGCGGATTGCATCATCGCTGGTGGTGCGGAAAGCATGAGTTATATTCCCATGGGCGGATATAAACCTACTCCCGATTACGGCGTTGCCAAAGCAGGACACGAAGATTATTACTGGGGCATGGGACTTACTGCAGAGGCTGTTGCCAATCAGTACAACGTTTCTCGTGCGGATCAAGATGAATTTGCCTATCATTCCCATATGAAAGCGTTAAAAGCGATCGAAGAGGGCAAATTTGCCGATCAAATTGTACCCATCACCGTAGATGAAGTATTTGTCAATGAGAAAGGCAAAAGAGAAAGTAAATCCTATACAGTAACCCAAGATGAAGGACCACGTAAGGGAACTTCCATTGAGGCACTGGCCAAATTGAGACCTGTATTTGCCGCTGATGGATCCGTAACAGCTGGAAACTCATCCCAAATGAGTGATGGAGCTGCTTTTGTGATGGTGATGTCAGAAGAAATGGTCAAAGAATTAAATATTGAACCTATTGCGCGTATGGTTAACTATGCCGCTGCAGGCGTTGAGCCTCGCATTATGGGAATTGGCCCGATTAAAGCAATTCCTAAAGCACTGAAACAAGCGGGATTACAATTAAAAGATATCGACTTGATTGAACTAAACGAAGCTTTTGCTTCTCAATCGTTGGCTGTAATTAGAGAATTAGGTATTAATCCTGAGATCGTTAACGTCAATGGAGGTGCAATTGCCCTGGGGCACCCACTGGGTTGTACAGGAGCGAAATTATCCGTTCAATTATTTGACGAAATGAAACGCAGAGGCTCTAAATACGGTATGGTAACCATGTGTGTGGGAACTGGTCAAGGAGCTGCTGGAATTTACGAATTGCTATAACCAACAATAACCTTAAAAAAAAATAAATTATGAATACAGCTATAACAAGAGGAGGTCAATATTTAATAAAAGAAACCAAAAGTGAAACGATCTTTACTCCGGAAGATTTTTCAGAAGAGCAACTGATGATGCGTGACTCGGTAAAGGAATTTATCGACAAGGAAGTATGGCCACACAAAAATCGCTTTGAAAAGAAAGATTACGCGTTCACCAAAGAATGCATGCAAAAAGCAGGTGAACTGGGTCTTTTGGGTGTTGCTGTTCCAGAAGCCTATGGCGGATTGGAAATGGGATTTGTTTCAACCATGCTGGTTTGTGACTACATCTCAGGAGCAACAGGATCTTTCTCTACAGCTTTTGGTGCACATACCGGAATTGGAACTATGCCCATTACCTTATACGGAAATGAAGAACAAAAACAAAAATACGTTCCCAAATTAGCAAGTGGTGAGTGGTTTGGCGCTTACTGTTTAACAGAACCAGACGCGGGATCGGATGCTAATTCAGGAAAAACAAAAGCCGTTTTATCAGAAGATGGCAAATACTACAACATCACGGGACAAAAAATGTGGATTTCCAACGCGGGATTCTGTAATGTTTTTATTGTTTTTGCACGTATTGAAGACGATAAAAACATCACTGGATTTATCGTAGAAAACGATCCTTCAAACGGAATCTCTTTAGGAGAAGAAGAACACAAGTTGGGAATTAGAGCCTCTTCTACCCGTCAAGTGTTTTTTAACAATACCAAAGTACCAGTAGAAAATATGCTTTCTGAGCGTGGTAATGGATTTAAAATCGCCATGAATGCGTTAAACGTGGGGCGTATTAAACTAGCTGCGGCATGTTTGGACTCTCAACGTCGTTTGATTACCGAAGCAGTAAAATATGCCAATGAACGCATTCAGTTTAAAGTACCTATCTCTTCTTTTGGTGCCATCCGTACCAAAATTGCAGAAATGGTAACCAATGCCTATGTTGGAGAATCTGCTTCGTATCGCGCAGCAGGAAGCATTGAAAAGAGAATCCAACAGCGTATTGCTGAAGGAAATACACACCAAGAAGCAGAACTAAAAGGCGTTGAAGAATTTGCTATTGAATGTTCTATCCTTAAAGTAGCGGTTTCAGAAGATGTACAAACCTGTACAGATGAGGGAATCCAAATCTTTGGTGGAATGGGATTCTCAGAAGACACCCCTATGGAAAGTGCTTGGAGAGATGCTCGTATTTCGCGTATTTACGAAGGAACTAACGAGATCAACCGCATGTTAGCTGTGGGTATGCTAATCAAAAAAGCAATGAAAGGACACGTTGATTTATTGACTCCTGCTATGCAAGTAGCGGATGAATTAATGAGCATCCCAAGTTTTGATACCCCTGATTATTCCGAACTCTTCGCTGAAGAAAAAGAGATGATCGAAAAGTTGAAAAAAGCCTTCTTAATGGTCGCTGGAAGTGCAGTACAAAAATTTGGACCTGATTTGGAGAAACACCAAGCGCTGATGATGGCTGCTGCTGATATGATGATCGAAATTTACATGGCTGAAAGTGCTATTTTGAGAACGGAAAAATTAGCCAAAACCAAAGGAGAAGAAAAGATACAAGAAGAAATTGCCATGGCTCAACTCTACTTATACCATGCCGTAGACATTGTTGCACAAAAAGGAAAAGAGGGAATCGCCTCTTTTACAGAAGGAGATGAACAACGCATCATGTTAATGGGACTACGTAGATTTACCAAATATGTCAACCTACCAAATGTAAATGCATTGCGCGAATCTATTGCTAAAAAAGTAATAGACGCTAACGAATATGTTTTCTAACGAAAACAAACGATTGGTTTAGTTTGTTAAAAAAAAGACCGCTTCTTTCCTGCGTGGAAAGAGCGGTCTTTTTGATTTATGTAATAAACAAATAAAACTTTATACCTCATACAATAAACAAATAATTTATTTGATAAAAAACAACACATTATGCATGATATTTATAAAATAATACTAAAATAATCAATAAATAACCTTATTTAAAGCAATAAATCTATCTTTAACCTACTAAATAAAATAGATGAAATGTACAATGGGGTTTTAAACAAACAAGGATTATTTACGAGCAAAGGAGAAAGAAAAGATTTTATCATTAAAAGGCTACATCACACCTTACAGCATTTGAATAACTATTCAACCAAAATGCATAAAAATGATTTTTTCCAAATTATTTATATCACGGCAGGAACGGGTATCCAATACATCGATTTACAAGCATATGAAGTAAAACAAGGAGATATTATATTTTTAAACACTTGGCAACAACACAGCTGGACCTATAACACCACAACACAGGGGTATGTGCTGAGTTTTACACCTAGTTTTATCACGCAATTTGTATCGGATCATCTCTTTGTTCACGATTTACCTTTTTTTAGGCGTTTTACTGCGCATCATTTACTTCCCTTGGAAGGTGAACTCAGTACTTGGGTTCAAATCACGATGGACCGCATGCTCAATGAATACGAAACAGAGCATGGTGAATACATGAATCTTGTACGTACCTATCTGCTAGAAGTGCTCTTACTTTGTAAAAAAGAAATAGACAAAATTACACAGGGATCAGCAAACAATATTAAATCGAATGAACTTGTCAAATCATTTGAATCCCTAATTGACAAACACTTTTACGAATACCGATTTCCAAAGGAATACGCGAAAGTACTACTGGTAACCCCTAATTACCTCAATGCCCTTTGTCAGAAAATAAAAAAGAAATCTGCAGGTGATATGATTCGAGATCGCATTCTTATCGAATGCAAACGACTGTTAATCCACACCAATTTATCTGCTAGTGAAATTGCCTACCAATTGAATTTTAAGGACAATTCCTACTTTTCAAGATTCTTTAAAAAGCATATTGGCGTGGCTCCCGATGAGTTTAGAAGGAGATGAATTTAGTGAATAGTGATTGGTGGAGAAGGGAAATGGGAAATGGGAAATGGGAGAAGAGTAGAATGTACTGGTGAACAAATCACGCAATTAAAAGAACATCTTCTTTGTATTGAAAATTTCACTCATTACCCTTTTCCCATCACCACTTTCCACTCACCACTCACCACTTTCCACTCACCAATTCAGGATTATACCACAACTGTCCTTGTTTAACTTCCAGTGGAGAATCAAAATTATTGGTAAAGAGCGCTCCTGTTCCCAATCCTTGAGGCATCGGATTATGGAGCGTAAATGTCCATTGAGCGATGGCATTCAATCCGATATTGCTTTCTAGGGCGGAGGTAATCCACCATTTAATTTGCAGTTTTTCAGCAATTTCGATCCATTCTTGACTTCCTTTAAAACCGCCGATTAAACTGGGTTTTAAAATAATATACTGTGGGCGTATTGCCTCTAAGAGAGCTACTTTATCGTTATAAGCTGTCACACCAATTAATTCTTCGTCTAAGGCGATGGGTAGCGGTGTTGTTTGGCATAAAGCTGCCATTTGCGGCACCTGTTGTTGTTTAATGGGCTGTTCAATGCTATGCAAATCTAATTGGGCTAATTGAGCCAATTTATCGGGTGCATCTGCAACTGTAAATCCACCATTTGCATCGACGCGAAGTTCAATTTGATCAGCCGTAAAGTATTTTCGGATATCGTGTAAAAGGCTAATTTCTGCATCAAAATCTATAGCGCCAATTTTTAATTTGACACAGGTAAACCCCTGTGCAATTTTCTCGTCAATCTGCTCTTTCATGAAGATTTCCTCCCCCATCCAAACCAGGCCATTAATCGGGATTGCTGCTGTACCTTCCACAAAGGCAGAGGGAAAAAGAACAAAAGGATGAGCACTAGCCAAAGACAAAAAGGCTTGTTCTACCCCAAATTGAATAGAAGGCCAATCGCGGAGCTCTTCCCATAGCGCCTCTTTTCCCAGGTGAATGTGATCGACTACCCACTGTAGTTTTGCTTCATAGTTGGGACGATCATCAAAACTAAGCGTGCGCAGTATTCCGCACTCTCCTATTCCTATTTTGCCTTTTTCCTCTATTTTAAGCAACCAAGTCTCCTTTTCTGTCATTACACCCCTAGACGTAGCTGAAGGTCTCTTAAAACGTAAAATATGCTTGCTATACGTCGCTTTCATCTTTCATTTATAACGTTAAACTCTCTCCAATGGACAAAAGCATTAAATCTTTTCCTTTTTCAAAGAAAACGCGTTTGGCCTCCTCATGGTCAATTTCGATATAGCCAAACGTATCAAAGTGATACCCGAGTACTTTATCGCATTTAACAAAATCGGACGCCACAACAGCTTCCTCTACCCCCATGGTAAAATTGCTTCCTATGGGAAACACAGCTAAGTCCAACGAAGTAAAAAGCGGAATCAGTTTCATGTCCATCGTCAACGAAGTATCTCCCGCGATGTAGATATTTTTGTTTTTACTCTCGATAACAAAGCCCCCAGGTTGTCCGCCATAGCTTCCATCAGGAAAAGAACTCGAATGGATCGCTGGTGTGTATTTTACTTTACCAAAGTCAAACTGCCAACTACCACCGTGATTCATCGGATGAGCATTGAATCCCTTTGCTTCATAATGGCCTGCAATTTCTGCATTGGACACAATAATCGCCTCGGGGTTATTTTTTACAATTAGCTCTACATCGGCAATGTGATCCCCATGTGCATGGGTCAATAAAATATAATCTGCTTTTATTTCTTCTACGTTGATTTCTTTTGCTTGAGGCAAAGGATTCCCCGTGATAAAAGGATCGACGATTAAGTGAATATCTTCGATTTGGATGCCTAAACAAGCATGTCCGTAATACGTTATTTTCATAATTTTTATTTTATAAGATTAAAGCTAAGGAAAAAAGTACAGAAACCAAAAACGTACTTAGAGCAACGATTTTCATTTGACTATCCAAGGCTTTGGGATCTGTGTTGTTTTTTACAAAAACGAGGTGTTTCAACAAGGGAATATACCCTAAGACAAACGCAAAATTCCACAGGGATTTTTGGCTGTGTACGGCATAGACCACAAAAGCAAGTAACGCAAATAAAACGATGCAGTAATGGTAGCGTTTAGCCTGTTGTCTTCCCAATTTAACCGCCAGCGTATTTTTACCGACTAGCTTATCCGCATCTAGGTCGCGCATATTATTAATATTCAAAACAGCAATACTCAAATTACCTACAGCTACTGCTGGTAGGATTACCCATGGATCTAGTTGCTGACCATACAGGTAAAAACTTCCAATCACGCTGACGAGTCCAAAAAAGATAAACACAAACAAATCACCTAACCCTCTGTATCCATAGGCAGATTGTCCGACGGTATATTTAATTGCCGCAGCAACACAACCTATACCCAAGACAAAGAAAAACAAGGAAGTAAAAAAGTGATCTTTTCCAAAGGAGAGATAAATCAAAACTAAAGCCGAAATAAGGGATAATCCTGCCGTATAAATAATACCTTTTTTCAACTCTTCTTTTGTGAGTAATCCACTTTGTAACGCCCGCTGAGGTCCCAATCTATTTTCGTTGTCTGTTCCCTTGACTCCATCGCCATAATCATTGGCAAAATTGGATAGGATCTGAAACAACAATGTTGTCAAAATAGCAAAGGCAAAAATGAGATAAAAATGCGGGTGATTCCCAAAGTAAGGAAATGCACAAGCAGATCCCACAATGATTCCCGAAATAGACAAAGGTAAGGTGCGCAATCTTGCGGCAGAAATCCAAGTTTTCGTTTTAGACATACATGCAAACTTTCAAAAAAATAAAACAGTCCCTATGGGCTATTTGCGCAAAATTAAGGATAAAAAAATTGTAAACACGAAGGAGATCTAACTTTTACTTCACGCAAAACAGCAGCAGTAAAGTCGAGGAAAAAGCGACAACTAACGTCAAATTAAGAATAGTACTATTTAGACCTAAACACACTTCACTTTTAATTACAAAATCTTAAAGTTAAGCTTTAATACAAAGCACTTAATCTATAATAAAATCGAATTACAACGCAAGTTGATCAAAAAAACAAGCAAGCAATAATGCACTTAAAGCGATTTAATTCAACTTCTATTTTTACTTTAAAATAAACTATATATATACTTAGAAATCAATTAAATAATACAGTATATTTCTACCCATAACCTTATGTTATGATATATTTTAGCTCTTTATTGAGGTTAAAATGATGTATCTTGCTAACAAAAAAAGTATCTAAAATAAAAAGTTACGGAAAAACATTAACAATAAAAACAAAACGAATAGCCGATTATTTTTTGTCCTAATCACGCATACAAAGTTCAGCTATTTTACTTCTTTCACTTCCTATACTATCGTTTTCAAAACACCAATACCACACTTTTTACCTACAAAAAACCGGTTGTATTCCCTACTACTCCCTTTGCGAAACCATCAAAAAGAATGTAAATCAACGGCAATACTCACGCTGAACATGTGGCAAAAGTAGCCATTCAGCCTACTTCTTTTTAACCAACTAGCCCTTAGTAAAAGAGCGATAAGCGTAAAAAATGGTTCAGCCAAAAAGCAAAAACAAAGGCGACTTGGGGTAAAAATCGAGACGCCTATACAGC
>JASLHL010000284.1 GCA_030152225.1 Flavobacterium sp.
ATCAATCGCTTTATGGGAGCTGCTTGGCAAGAGCGCGAAATTGAACGACTCATTGGCATCCAACAAGAAAAAATTAGACAACTACGAGCGAAAGTGGAAAAGGACTTTCCCCTAGTAGATGTTAAACGAGACTTAAACCAAGACGATTCAAAACACTAATTCGATGATTATCCTAATCGCTGCTGTTGCAGAGCAAAACGTATTGGGCAAAGACAATGCAATCATTTGGCATTTACCTGATGATTTCAAACATTTTAAAACGTTAACCTCCCATCATTATATCATTATGGGACGCAAGACGTTTGAGTCATTTCCCAAACCTTTACCCAATAGAACACATGTCATTATCACGAGACAAAAGGACTATGTCGTTCCCGAAAATTGTATTGTTGTTCACAGCTTAGAGGAAGCACTAGAGCGGACCAAAGACGAAGAACAGGTGTATGTGATCGGAGGGGGAGAAATTTACACGCTGGCTTTGCCTATTGCAGATCAATTAGAAATAACTCAAGTTCACGCCTCTTTTGATGGAGATGCGTTTTTTCCTGAATTCTCAACTTCCGATTGGCAATTGGTCAAAGAGAATTATCATCCCATCGATGAAAAACACGCCTATGCTTTTACTTTTCAAACCTATATTAGGAAGTAAATATGAAAAAGTTTATTGCTTTTCTCCTGCTTTGTGGTAGCTGGTCAACCTTGGCCCAAGAAACAATTAATGCCCAGTTTTTAAACAGTGAATCGCTAAAAGAAAAAGAAGTTTTTATCAGTAAAGACATCTTTGACAATACGTTTACGCGAGAGGACAATACCTTGCGAAAACGAAGTAAATACTCCTCAGAGCATTTTAGTTTACCCAAACTAGGTACCTTAAAAATGATTGATCTGACCAATTCACTTTTCCCAGTGTTATTCTATTCTGATTTTAATTCCATTGTTTTGCTGAGTAAAGAATTGGCTTTGTTGAATACCGTTGAATTAACAGGGCGATTTTCCGCTATGGATCCTGCTTATGTGGGTACCAGTACACAAAAGAACTTGTGGATTGTCAATCAAGCTAATCAAAGTGTATTGCGCTACAATTTAAGTACTTTAGAAGTGCGTAATATCTTTACCATTAAAGAGGATCAGATCAAGGACTATCAATCTACGTTGAACTACCTCTACCGCGTTACAGCAGATAATACAATCAAAGGAATTGATATTTATGGAAATGAGGTTTTGACCTATGCTTTACCTACTGATTATGATCAGATCCAAATTCTAAATAATAAACAGGTATTTTATTCGTATCTAAATAAGCTGTATTACGTTGATATGGAGAAGAATAAGATTGTCGAAATAAACATGGATGTAAAAAGCATTTCAGGCTTCTTTTATAACACTCAAAAATTGAGTATTTTTACCGAACAGAAAGTAAATAATTATCAAATAAAATTACCGTAATGCACATAGCGATTGCTGGAAATATTGGAGCGGGAAAAACAACACTAACAAACTTATTAGCAAAACATTATGGATGGGAAGCACATTATGAAGATGTGGTAGATAATCCATATTTAGATGACTTTTACCATCAAATGGATCGTTGGTCATTTAATTTACAAGTTTATTTTTTGAACAGTCGTTTTCGCCAAGTACTTCAAATCAGACAGAGTGGAAAAACAATCATTCAAGATCGAACGATATATGAGGATGCTCATATTTTCGCTCCAAACTTGCATGCGATGGGGTTAATGTCCAATCGCGATTTTAAGAACTATGCGACACTTTTTGATTTAATGCAGGATTTGGTAGCAGCACCAGATTTATTAATTTATTTGAGAAGTACAGTACCTAATTTAGTTGGACAAATTCACAAAAGAGGACGAGAGTATGAAAACTCAATTTCGATTGAGTATCTCAGCGGGTTAAATGAACGCTACGAAAATTGGATCAAAGGCTATGACAAAGGAAAGCTTTTAGTCATTGATGTGGACGACATGGATTTTGTAGATAAACCAGAGGATTTAGGACTGATTATCGATAAAATCAATGCGGAAATCAATGGATTATTTTAGATAAAACAAAAAAAAGAGCCGTACGGCTCTTTTTTTATATCGTTATTCTTGGGTTTCTGTAGCCGTAAATTCGTGAAAAAGCTTTTCTAAATTTTTGTTTTTAGGTTGTAGTGAAAGCGTTTTCAGTCCTTGTTGTTGTGCAAAGTCATACACCGTTGCACGGTAATCTTGCCCTATCGGGAAAACAAGATCCCATTGGGTATCGTGAATGTGATTGGCTTGTAGTAAATGGGGAATGCGATTGATGAATTCAATTTCAATTTTAAAGTCAAATTCAACAGAAATAATCTGTTCATTTTGATTTTCTAGTAAATCGTGCAACAATTGATCCGCAACAATCTGTCCTTTTTTGATGATTATTACGCGTTCGCAAATGGCTTCAACCTCTTGCATAATATGCGTCGAAAGAAAAACGGTTTTATCCTTTCCTACGGCTTTAATCAACGCTCTAATTTCGACCAATTGATTGGGGTCAAGTCCTGTTGTGGGCTCATCTAAGATCAATACCTCAGGGTCGTGAAGTAAAGCAGTTGCTATTCCCACACGTTGTCGATAGCCCTTCGATAGTTGACCAATTTTTTTGTGAGCTTCTGGTGTTAATCCTGTTAGGGTAATGACTTCTTCAATGCGCTCTTTTTTTACCTTGTAAATCGAGGCATTAAATTGTAAATACTCCCTTACATACATATCCAAATACAGCGGATTGTGTTCGGCTAAATACCCGATCGATTGCTGTACTTTTTTTGTTTGCGTGGCCACATGGTATTCATTGACATAGGCTGATCCTTCATCGCTGTGAATGAACGTGGTTAGTATTTTCATTAGGGTTGATTTTCCGGCGCCGTTTGGACCCAGAAAACCGACAATCTGTCCTTTGGGTATGGAGAAGTTAATAGCATTCAACGCCTGTTGTTCGCCATAATATTTACTAATGTTTTCTACTTTAATAGACATATGCAATGGGTGGTTAGTAAAAACAAATGTAGGTAAATTAATGAGAAAAACCGAAAGAGACACTAAGAATGATCACCGCAATAACGATTAAGGTAATCACTACATAAAGGCTGTCTTTTTCTAACATAAAGGAAAATAAAGACAAGACAAGGCGAAGGGCAGGCGTTAGAAATAAAAGTAAAATACCAAGAAAAATAATGGATTCTCCATTCCAATTCTTTACGCCATCCAAGATGTTTTGAAAGACCACAAATAGGTTTTGATCGTTCTCTACAAAAGTGGAGAAAGAAACCGTTTGTTGGGAATCTTTTACTAGGAGGATAATGCCGCCAATAAGCGTTACAGTTAAAGCACTTAAAACGCCATAACGCAACACATTTCCGATAGTATTTTGCAATTGGTTATCTGTAAATTTTGAGGTACTCATGGTGTTTTTTTTAGATTTTTCCTGTAATTCCGTTGTAAATCATGTTAAGTGCAATAATGAAAATCAAGACAGCAAAAAACAATTTGAGTTTTTTAGTGTTGGCTTTCATTAAAACTTTTGCACCTACCATAGAACCAATGAGCACGCCAATAATAACAGGCATGCAGATAGAGGGTTCAATATAGCCTTTTTGAATGTAGATGACCGAACTGGCGATGGCAGTAACGCCCATCATGAAGTTACTCGTTGTCGTAGATACTTTAAAGGGAACTTTCATAATGGTATCCATGGCAATTACTTTAAAAGCACCAGATCCAATTCCCAATAATCCCGACATCATTCCCGCTACGCCCATCATGCTAAACCCACCGAGAATATTGGTCATGCTGTAATGCACTTTTTCACCACTAGCCGTCGGATAGTTACCCGCAAGTTTTAGTTTTTTGGCTAAAAAACTTCCTTGATCAGGTGTAACGAGGTGGTCTTCTTTTTTTCGAATAGAATTCAAAGAAGAGAAAATAAGGGTTGCCCCGAAGATGATAGCCAATAAGGAAGTAGGTGCATTGGTTGAGAGAAGTGCACCCACTACTGCCCCAATGGTAGTAGCAATTTCAAGAAACATACCCAATCGCATGTTGGTAATTCCCTCTCGTACATAGGCGGATGCAGACCCAGAAGAGGTCGCAATTACAGCAACTAAAGCTGTTCCAATGGCATAGTGCATGTCAACACCTAAGAATACAGAGAGTAAAGGGATTATAATAATTCCGCCTCCAAGTCCTGATAATGAGCCGATAAAACCAGCTGCAAAGGCACCTAGAAACATAATTAAGATAAAAGTTAGTAATGACATGTAGGTTGATTTTTTGATGAAAAGTAAATGTATTAATTATTATAAAAAACAAAGAACAAAAAGTGACTTATCTGTTTTTTGAGGTTGTAACAAGTGGGATTAATTCCCTTTTTATGAAATATAACTCGTAAATTTGTAAGAAATGAAATTGTAAGAAATGAGTAAAGATTGGTTAGCTGTTTTTCAAGGTCAAGCACCTGCATTAATTGCAGGTCCATGTAGTGCTGAAACACCAGAACAATTGTTGCAAATTGCTCACTCTTTACCAGAAGAGGTAAAAGTATTTCGAGCAGGTATTTGGAAACCTAGAACAAAACCAGGTGGATTTGAAGGAGTTGGTGCGATTGGTTTGGATTGGATGAAACAGGTAAAGGATGAAACTGGATTGTTACTGGCAACAGAAGTAGCTACAGCAGAACATGTTGATTTATGTCTAGCCCATGATGTGGACATCTTGTGGATTGGTGCTCGTACTGCAGTAAATCCATTTTCAGTTCAAGAAATTGCAGATGCTTTGAGGGGAACGGATAAAATCGTGATGCTTAAAAATCCAATTAATCCGGATCTATCCCTGTGGATGGGCGGATTAGAACGACTCGAAAAAGCCAATATCAGCAAGTTAGGGCTAATTCACCGCGGATTTAGTACGTACGAAAAGACAAAATACCGCAACATACCCGAATGGCAAATACCGTTAGATATCAAATCAGAATTACCACATATTCCTATTTTTTGTGATCCGTCCCACATTACAGGACGCAGAGATCGAATTTTGTCCGTCTCTCAATTGGCCTTAGATCTCAATTTTGATGGATTGATGATCGAAACACATGCTAATCCAGAAAAAGCATGGAGCGATGCAGCTCAACAAGTGACACCTGAACAATTGAAAACCATTATTCACACGCTGAAGTTGCGCAATATAACCGACGATACGGAAGATTATATGCAGAAGTTACAAACCTATCGCATTCAAATTGACGATATGGACAGTAAAATACTGGATTTGCTAAAAAAGAGAATGATGATTTCCGATGAGATTGGCTCACTTAAACGCGAAAAAAATGTTGCTGTTTTTCAACAGGAAAGATGGAATAGTATCGTAGAGAAAATGATGAAAGAAGGAGAACATCTTGGTTTTACAGATGAATTTATCCGTACAATTTATACCGCTATCCACCAAGAAAGTATTTATCGACAGGATCAAGTCATCAATAGAAAAGAAGAGTAGAAACAAAAAGAAACAAAAAACACAAAAGAGACGAAGTGATTTTCTACTTGGTCTCTTTTTTTTGCAGGAATATTTAAAATATATTTGCCCTATGAAAGGAACAGTGTATAAATCAACGGGAAGCTGGTATGTTGTCAAAGGTGAAGATGGGCAGTTTTACAATTGCCGCATCAAGGGGAAGTTTCGCATTAAGGGAATTAAAAGCACAAATCCGCTGGCAGTAGGGGATCATGTCGTTTTTGAACTAGAAACAACCAATGACACAACAACAGGTGTGATTAATGAAATCGCTCCTCGTATGAATTATATTGTGCGTAAATCGGTCAACTTATCCAAACAAGTACATATTATCGCATCCAATATCGATACAATGTTTTTGATTGTGACAATTGACAACCCTGTAACAACAACGAGTTTTATTGATCGTTTTTTGGTGACGGCAGAAGCCTATGGAATTAAAACAGTGTTAGTTTTCAACAAAATTGATACGTATTCAGAAGAAGCTTTAGATGAACAGTTGTATTTACAATACATCTACAGCCAAATCGGATATGAGTGTTTGCGCGTTTCTGCTATAGAATCAAAGGGGTTAGAGGCAATTAAAGAGCGAATGATTGGAAAGGTATCCATGTTTTCAGGTCATTCAGGAGTAGGAAAATCAACATTGATCAACGCAATAGAACCAGGATTGCATTTAAAAACAGCGCAAATTTCAGAGCAACACAAACAAGGACAACACACCACAACGTTTGCCGAAATGTTTGACTTGACTTTCGATGCCGCTATTATCGATACGCCAGGAATCCGAGGATTTGGTGTGGTCGACATGGAACCTCAAGAGGTAGGCGATTATTTCCCAGAGTTCTTCGCATTAAAAGATCAATGTAAATTCAATAACTGCTTACACCGAGAAGAACCACATTGTGCAGTTAAGGATGCTCTTGACAGGGATGAACTCGCTTGGTCCCGCTATAAAACCTATATTCAGATTCTCGATGGAGAAGAAGAACATTATCGAACAGATATTTATAAAGATGGCAGAAACCAAGAGGAATAATCTTGTTTTTTTTGTTTTGCATGGTCTAACTAGACGCCAAGACCCACTAATTGATAAAAAGATAAAAGCGAATTTATTCGCTCAACATATAAGAGCTGCCCCCCTGTGTACACAAGGGGCAGCTTTTTTTATTGAAATTTATAATCCTGAAGCATAATAGGTAAAACCAAAACGGTAAGTTGCCATTTCGAGTAAAAGAATCTCTTTCACGGTTTGAGATAGTGTTGCATCTTGGAGTACAGCCGCTTCCATTTCCTTAGAGTAGGCTGTAAAAACAACTGCACTTTTAAGGGTATTAAACGTACGGGTATATAAATCATCAATTGCTCTAAAATCGGTCTGATCTTTTGGGTTTTTAAAAGAAAAGAGTTGTTGATAATAGGTGTCGCTTTCACCTGCAGCTGTATTTTTTATTTTCTCTAATAGCGCAACAGCCTCTTGTTTATCATAAATCGCTTGGATGCCTAATTTTTGGGCTTGACTGTATACTTTGTCGTATATTTTGTCATAAAAATCTCCCTGATTTTCCTTGAGTACTAGTTGTGAACTGGTTGGGTCATTCAGTACGGCGTTGACTAAAACATAATGTGTATACCCTAAGTCATCCATAAAATTAGAGGTATTGACGGCTGATTTAATTTGTGTTACATCGGATAAAATGGATACACGATTAGGAGATGAAAGGGTTGCATTTGTGGTCGTTTTGGAGGAATTACCTGGTAATGCTGCCCCAACAGAAGCTGCAGCACCAATAAGTAAGGCTTCTGTCCAGTCACTTTTCTTGCCGTGTTTTACTGCATAAGCTGCCGCAGCTTTTGCATCGGCTGTCGCAACATCTTTTAACCAACCCCAAAAACCAAGAGTCGTTGGGGTGGCACGAAACTCTTGCTTTTGTTGATAGGTTTGGGAGATTGTGGCATAGATATCCGTTTGGGGAATCTGTTGCTTCTCTACCGACGGAGAAGATTGATCTGTGCTACAAGCAGTAGCGAAGATAACCATGCAGAAGAGCATGCTATATTTCTTTTTCATAATCATAAAGAGTTGTGCAAGATCGAAGTGATCTTGCAGATTAATAAAAATGTTTCTTCGATCCTAACCTGCAAGAAAATCAAGTGTTTGATCGCTATCAAGACAACGTATTGTTCTTCTTTTGGGTACAGATTAGGTTATTGGCATAGCTATACTATGCAGGTAATGGGGGCGAATAGGTGGATAAGTGCCGGCAACTTCATCAAAAATGCATTACGTAAGTAGTGCATACATCACAAATTCTAAAAGGTGAATTCAATTTCGTGATGACTTGAATTCACTTTGTTTTTTTAATAATAAGGTGATAGTTGTGTTTTTTGTGCTTTTTTTGAAGTTTTTACCATGTTTTTCTGTAGTGTTGGTTACTTTTTTGATAAAAGTGTACTATGAAGTTAAGGTGAAAAATCAGATCTTTTTGTTATGAAAAAGTTAAATCAAAGCTGGGTAAGGTGATTTTTTTTGTTTTTTAAACCGCGATAAAGAGGTAAAACTAGTTGTAAATAGCAGATGAAAAACGCTATTTCCAATTCACCACCTTTCTTTATGGCTTAGTTTTACTAGATGATCCTAAATCATCGCTAAAATTAGAGGTCAAACTGCTATAGTTTTGTATTTTTGAGAAGGATAATAAAAATGTCAAATAGTAAATGAAAAAGCTTGTATTAATTACGCTGGGATTTTTTAGTTGCAGTAGTTTTGCTCAACATTTAGCAACTACAGCTGCTGACCAAGTAGAAAATGCACCAATCATTGAGGTAGATAATGAGGCGATGCAAAACAAGGCGGACGCTGTGGTATTGAATGAAGAGGGCCTAGTGGAATACGAGTTTTCAGAAGACAGTGGTTTTGCTATCCTCCAAAAAGTCAAGCGACTCATCCAGATTAATACCAATGAAGGAGTGAAACACGCCCATGTGTTTGTGCCTTTTTACTCTAATCGATATACTAAAGAAGTGGTCGAAATAGAGTCCTATAAGATTTACCGCACCAATCAAGGAAAAGAAGAAGTAATTGAGGTGAAATTCGCGACAAATCGAATGGTTGAAGACGGTTTTTATGTCAAGGAAATTATCGCGAATGACGTTCGCGTAGGCGATCGCATTGAATATAGCTATAGTAAAAAATTAGACAATATCGATGTGATCCCCACTTGGTATTTCCAGGATGATTTACCTAAGCTTCAAAGTAACTATACCGTTAGAATTCCAGATAACTTAACCTATTTGATTACGAAGACTGGAACATTGAATGTAAACGAAACTAAAGAAGTTACTGAAACAGCCCGTGATTTAACCCGATCCAATTGGGGAACATCCTATCGTTTTAAGGAAGCCGTTTTACGTTTTAATGCCAAGGATATTCCTGCCTTTCGACCTGAACCTTTTTCAGCCAATGCACAGCGAAATAGTAGTACAATTCGATTTGATTTAATCCAATTTCAATATCCAATGAACCCCTCTGTAGTGATTCCACATGAACCAGTAGCTGTGGCAAAAGAAATGTACAAGGATCGAAATTTTGGCGGCGAACTCAAACAGGAGAAATTCTGGAGTAAAACGCTTGAAAATATTGATTTAAACGGTTTACATGCACTAGAAAAAGCCGAAAAAGTGATTGCCTATGTTCAACAGCATATCAGATGGGATCAACAGTATGCCTATTGGACTGATAAAGGAGTAAAAAAGGCAATGAGTCAAGGAGAGGGGAATAGTGCAGATATTAATCTAGCCCTAGTTGGCGCATTGCGAGCAGCAGGCTTTTTAGCAGAACCGATTGTATTAAGCACACAATCTAATGGAGAAGCTCCAATTTTATTTGCGCGATTTGTCAATCATGTCATCGTGGGATTTCAAATAGAAGGCCAGTTTTATGTTGTGGACGGGACAAGTGATCATGCTGTTTTAAATGTATTGCCATTTGAAGATTTGAATGGATATGGCTGGATGATTACTGATCAATATGAGGTGACAAAAGTAGACCTAACTCCCAAACAACTTTCGTTTAAACAAGAAGACTTTCAACTGACTTTAGACGATTTGGGAAATGCAACAGGAATGATGAAAAGTCGTCTAACGCGTTATGAAGCCTTAGCTTTTAAGTTCAACTATGGGGAGAGTGCAGTAAATAGAAGTCGCGGTGATATTGAAGCGCGTAGTTCCCAATTCTTTTTGAGTGAAGGTGAGATTACATCAACGCCAACAAAGGATATTGACCTACAGTTTCAGGTGAGAAAATTTAACTTTGCAACAGTAGATCCTCAAAATAAGACGTTGACCTTTAATCCGATGGATTTTTATCGCGATAAAGTCAATCCATTTGAGCATCCGATGCGTGAAACGGACATTCATTTTAGCTATCCCTTTGTCGATATGTATAAGTTAGTAGTTCAACTACCTGAGGGATATCGATTGAAAAGCTATCCCAGTGATGAGGTGTATACTAGTCCGAAAACGGGAGCGAGTATGATGTACGAAGTGAAAGTCTTGGAGGGCAATCAATTGCAAGTCGGATTGAGTTTACGCATACAAAAAACCGATATAGCTAAAGCAGATTACAAGGAACTCCGCCTGTTGTATCTTACGCTTCAACAGCGAATAAAAGAGAGTTCAGTCGTGTTAGAAAAAATAAACAAGTAGAAAAAAGATACAGTGAGAATAGTAATACAACGCGTAACAGAAGCCTCTGTTACAGTAGAGGGTGAAATTACGGGAAGCATCGGTAAGGGCTTACTCGTTTTAGTGGGAATAGAAGACATCGATACAAAACAAGATATTGAGTGGTTGTCGGGAAAATTGGTGAATTTGCGTATTTTTGAGGATGAACAAGGTGTGATGAATAAATCTGTTCTCGATATAAATGGAGCGGTGTTAGTTGTTAGTCAGTTTACCTTACATGCATCAACAAAGAAAGGAAATAGACCTTCATACATTCGCGCAGCCAAACCCGATTTTGCTATTCCAATGTATGAGCAGTTCATCGCCCAAGTAGAAGAAGATTTAAGTAAAAAAGTACAAACAGGACGATTCGGTGCAGACATGAAAGTAGCTTTACTCAATGATGGACCTGTAACGATCTGTATTGATTCTCAAAATAAAGAATAATGAAAAATATACTAATCAAATTTAGCCTGTTCACGGTTATCTACATTTTGTTTTCGTGGATCATTGCCAATGATTTTATTTGTGCCTTACAAGGTGATCCTTTATGTATGCAAAATGTAGCCATCCGCTATGTGATTTTCATCGTTTTGATGATTGTTTATGAGAAGTGGGTGAAAAATAGATTGTTTAAAAAAGGAAAGTAAAAGAAGATGTGTTCGGTTTGTTTGCTGGCTCTAGAGACCGAAGACAAACCACACAAAAAATAAAAAAAGTAAAAAAATGAAGATACAAGACGCACAGTTAGCAGTAGATACGTGGATCAAAGAACACGGTGTTCGCTATTTTAATGAGTTGACTAATATGGCTCAATTAACAGAAGAAGTTGGAGAAGTAGCGCGTATTATTGCTCGTCGTTATGGAGAACAATCGGAAAAAGAGAGTGATAAAAACAAAGATTTAGGAGAAGAGCTAGCCGATGTAGTTTTTGTGGTCTTGTGTTTAGCCAATCAAACTGGGGTAAATTTACAGGAGGCATTTGACAAAAAAATGGACCTGAAAACCAAACGCGATCACGATCGCCATCACAACAACGAAAAATTAAAATAAGCGGAACTACTAGATGCAGGTGTACCTTCAACAATCCTCGTTACAGACAGAATTAAACTCCGTACCAACGGTTGTTATTTCGGGAAGTAAGTCCGAAAGCAATCGGCTGTTGCTCTTGCAACAGCTATTTCCGCAATTAGCTGTTGATAATGTTTCGGATTCAGATGATGTGGTGGCAATGCAAGAAGGATTAGTTGTTACAAAAGGGCGAGTAAATGTACATCATGCCGGAACAACGATGCGTTTTTTAACGGCCTATTTTGCTTTGTGTCAAAAGGAGTCGATCCAACTTGAAGGCAGTGAGCGCATGCACAATCGTCCTATTGGTATTTTGGTCGATGCCCTACGCGAATTGGGAGCGAAAATTACCTACCTCGAAAAAGAGGGCTATCCTCCTTTGGCTATTGACGGAATACAGGCAGATGGCGGAAGTATTCGTATTCCAGCAGCTATTAGCAGTCAGTATATTTCGGCTTTGCTCCTGGTGGGAACCGCCTTGAAAAAGGGTATCCAGCTTGAATTAATCGGAGCAATTACTTCTCGACCTTATATCGAGATGACCTTGTCTTTGATTGAGGAGTTAGGAGCGGAAACGACGTTTCACGGACAGCAAATAACTGTATGTCCTCCAAAAAAACTTAAAAAAACGCAATTCACAGTCGAAGCCGATTGGTCTTCCGCCTCTTATTACTATTCTATTGTAGCCTTGTCGGCTGTGGGAACATCCCTGCGGTTGGGGAAATTTAAACCCATTAGTCTACAAGGAGATGCACAATTGCCAACTATTTACACTCAATTGGGCATAGCAACCGCTTTTGAAGCAGATGATTTTATTCGATTGACCAAAGTAGCAA
>JASLHL010000291.1 GCA_030152225.1 Flavobacterium sp.
GGTGTAAACACAATTCAATTATTTGCTACAAAAATACAATAAAAAAAGCATCATTGTTGAAATGATGCTTTAGATTTATTTGGGATTGATTGCTTACTTTACAATTAATTTACGCGTGGCAGAGGCATTATTTTCTCTTATTTTGATCATATAAATTCCTGCGGTTACGCTATTGGGTAAAATTAATTCTTTGGTACTGAGATTGGTGGAAAAGATCTTTTTTCCCACTACATTGTAAATCTCAATTTCTTTAGATTCATTTGTTTTTGTTTCTATTGTGATCTTCCCATTAACAGTAGCGGGGTTTGGATAAATAGAAAGACTTTCAATTGTTTTCACAACTGCTGCTTTTTGGGAAACACTCGTCGTACCAACTTGAGCATAGCCCAAACTAGTTAGGAGGAGAAAAGTTCCAAGAAAGAAAAGTTTATAAAAGTAATTTTTAGTCATTCAAATGAAATTAATACTATAAAAGTAATCAATATTTCTTATATGATAAAAAAAATATTTGCTTTTTTAGGGCAAATATTTTTTCTTAACATAAATTATTGACTTATTGTTGGATTTAATTTAACTAAATTAAATTCTTATAGTCCTAAAGTCCAGCCTTTTGTCCATTCTGGTGCATTTACACCGCTTCCTGCTCCTTGGTTGTCTCCTTCAGCAAATACGGCGTTTACATCTACTGCTTCACCAGCTGTATTTTTACCTTTGGCTTTTTCAGTAACATCAATTAATTTCACATTACTTACTAATAATGATCCATCTCCAACATTGGCGATTGTTTCATCGTGCTCTACGTCAAAGGCTAATTTCCAACCACTCAACACCACATTATTCATTTTTCCTTTTGTTCCTTCACGAAGTTTCATTGCTGTACCTTCTCCTTTTTTCGCAGCGATTAAGGTAATACCGTCAATCGTTGGGTTTGAATAAGGTTCTGCTGTTCTCGTTTTAGCATTGTTATCTGCTTCAAATCCTTTATCTGCTGTTCCACTTTGTTTAGAGAACCAGAATTTGTTTTCTTGTCCGTTCCAACCTTCTGTCCAGTCAAATTGATCATCGTCATTGTGTGTAGATACTAAGTATTGTGCACTTACTGTACCTCCAAACCACTCAAATCCATCATCAGAACCTTCGTGCGCTTGTACGTATTCAATTTTTGTTCCGCTTCCTACTCCGAATAAAGATAATCCATTGAATTCTTTTTCGCTGTTAAAGTTCGCTCCAGCATATTCAATTCTCAAATAACGGATAGATCCTGAATTGTCATTAGCAACGTCCCCACCATAGGTTAAATCTGATACTTCAGCTGTTGCTGTTTTTGCTTTGTTGATTGGTGCTTTACCACATACAACTAAACCGCCCCAGCTTCCTCTTGTTTTCTCCAAAGCAGTCATAACAACTGGATTAGTATTGGTTCCTTTGACGAAAATTTGTCCGCCTTGTGCAACTGCAATATAAGAAGATGTTCCACCTGTACCGATAATTTCAACTCCTTCTTCAATGTTTAACGTTGCTCCATCTTCAACAACTAATTTTGTTGATAAGTTATACTTCTTATTTTTTTCTAAGGTTAGTGTTTGCCCTTTTTTTAGTGTTTGCCCAATGTTTTCCGTTGGATCTGGACCTCCTCCATTGTTGTTGTCTGAATTGTCGTCTGATGAACAGCTAACGAATAATACTGATGCTAATGCAATGGATAACCCTGATTTGAATAATCTTTTCATAAAGTAATTGTGTTATTTTATTTTAACTGATACAAAGATTGTGTACTAAAATGAACTGATGGTTAGGGCTTTGTCATAGAATTGTTATGATACAAGGGATGAATATTAATGAATTGTTATGAAGGTGAAAAATTGAATTTTATGCTTTCTTCTCATTTGTTCTTGCGGTAATTGATCAATTGAGAATTACGTATACAAAATAAACTAAAACTCTTTATTGCTTAGTATATTCACCTGTTTTGCGCTCTACTTCTCCTTTTTAGCTTGTTTTTCATCTACTTTTAGTGAAAATAAGTGAAAAAAAAGAGGCGTGTTCTTGAAGAATAAGTCGTGTTTTTTGAGGTAAATGTCTAAAAAACAGCGTGTGTAGTTTTACTGTGTAGGGTGTTTATGACCACAGATGAACGACTTCTTTTTATACGCATTTTAGTTTCCCATTTAAAAATCCTTTTATGAAAGATAGCCGTTCACCCGATTTGGGTTCAATACAGCATGAAGCTGTGTTTTTTGATGCGCATCAATCCGTTAAGCCTATAGCAGAAATAGGTTCGCAGTATAGAGCAGGAGTTCCCCCTCTTGTTGATGTACGATTAGTAGTCAATGGAAAAGAGGTGCGATATTATACCCATTTTGAACTAAAACAGAGTACTCAAACCCACCATTCCTTTGCCGTTTCTTTGCGTTACGATGCATTGGAAGGAGAGGAAACGTACCGGATGGAAGAGGTGCAGAAATTATTGGGTACTCGTTTGGTCGCCTCCTTGCGATATAAGAATTTACCCGATCAAACCCTGCGTCATTTTGTTGGAGTTATCACTGCTGTTCACTTTGACCAAGCACATGGAAGTCGGGGTGATATTGTGCTCAAAGGACATAGTCCTACTTTTTTATTTGATCAGGCCCCACATATTCAAAGCTTTGGCGGTGATCATCCCGTGTCTTTGTACACCCTAGTGCAACAATTACTAGATCAGGGCTATCACCAACAGGGACGTTATCAATCAAAGATTAGTCCTTCTAAGACTTGTGATTTTTCTTATATGTGCCAGTATAATGAAACGGCGTATAATTTTCTTGCGCGGATGGCTGCAGCAGTTGGTGAATCCTTTTTTTATGATGGTGAAACGCTACACTTTGGCAAAATACCGATACAAGCTAAACCGATCCTCCTAGTCTACGGACGCGATGTGAGTCAAGTCGATATTCGCTTACAAGGGCGTCATGTTAATCGTATGTTTTATGGATACAATAGCTTGACAGATGAGAAACTCAGTGCAATCACATCCCGTCCACTTGAATTAAAAGGTAGCCTTGCAAAATCGTCCTATCACCAATCAAGAGAGACTTTTTCCAGCCCGTCGTTACAGCATGTTTCTTGGAATGCCTCCTCCCATCAAGATATAGTACAAGTCCAACAAAGTGTTGAGGGAAGTACGGGAATGGAAGTTTTTGTTGTTAAGGGAAGTACGGTGTATCCTTTTTTGTATCCAGGGTGTGTGATTGAATTGAATATGTTGCAACCAAACGAAAAAACAAGCAGTTATTTTACAACCTTGATTATTACGGATATCCAGCATACCGTTGATGCACTGGGGCAGTATACAGGAACATTCGAAGCAGTAGATGCCCAGATGAATTATTTGCCTTCTCTCTTATATGAAACGCCTGTAGCGAATCCGCAACTTGCCACAGTGATAAGTAATACCGATCCCCTAAAGAAAGGACGGGTTCAAGTGCAGTTTGATTGGCAGCAAACTGATCAGCGTACTGACTTTATTCAAGTGATGACGCCTAATGCAGGGAGTAGTGCAACGCTGGACACAAATCGTGGGATGGTGTTTATTCCTGAAGTAGGGGATCAGGTCATGGTGGGATTTGTTGGTGACCATCCCGACTGTCCTTTTGTTTTAGGTAGTTTGTTTCACGGAAAAAACGGTGCTGGTGGAGGTGTAGAAAATGAGGTGAAGAGCGTAACAACGCGCAGTGGACATACACTCAAGTTTACTGATGATCAGAAGATCGAACTCTACGATATAGTGGGAAATCACTTGACATTGGATACAAAATCAAAAAACATGCTGCTCACCGCTCCTGAAAGTATCGTGCTAAGTGCTAAAAACATTCAATTGCAAGCGAGTGAGAATATTACCGCTTGGGCTAAACAAGATATTCATATCGAAGCAGAAAAAGATATGGTTATCACCGCTGGTAATGATTACAACTTAGCCGCACGTAATGCACACAGTGCGATCGTATATCGCACGATTTATACAACCAAAGCGTACTTCCTCAGTAGTGAGTCAGGTCGCATAGAAGCCACAACTGCTAATCTGCAACTAGCCTCCAGTAATGAAGTAGAAACAATTAGCAATAAAAAAGTGAAATTATTGTAAAGGCAGTTCGCTGTTTAAAAATCAAAATGTTATGAAAAACCAAACCACAAGGCGTGCTGAAAAGACTTCAAGAATGGATCACCTAGAGGATGATAGGCAGCAAGATTCAGCAGATTTGCCTCTTTCAGAATATGTCGTTTGTAGTGGAGCTCAATGTAGTTGTACGGGCAATCCCGCTATTTTTCCATCGCTTTCTATTACGACGCATAAAAAATATTATGGCAATGCGGTTGATAAGTTAATTGCAACAATTGAAGATACTCAATTTGTAGAAGGGACGTCGCCTTTTAAGACGTGTTTGCATAAAAAAGGGTATGATAAAACATGCGTCTATCAACCTCTTGGATCATGGCGTGTCAAACAAAATGAATATTTCCCTCTGGTGGGTGGACGGGAAATACTCACGGAAACAGGACTGCTTTCTTGCGCACTAGGTGGGACGATAGGGATTCATTCCCATGGACAAGTAATCACGGTATCAGAGGATACTCCTCAAGAAGAGCCTCCATGCAAAGAAACCGAAGACGGTAAGGAAGAATCGCAAGTTGTTGATGTAGTCACTAGGGAAGGCGAATTACCAGAACCTTTAACCTATGTATCTACGGTTGAGCGCATGATCTTGTCTAACCAAGAAGATTTGCATTGGGGCGCTGTTGAGGGAGAAAATAAACAGGCTTTACGCATTTGCAAAGGGGAGGAATTGATTTTTACTGCTACAGCTCCCGTTGGAGAGGAGGCCAACTATATTAGCTGGAGCGTGACGGAACTAATTGCAGGTGCAACAACTGCTGAGATGCTGCGAAAAGGAGAGACGGTGCGAATTTCATCGGATTCAGAGATTGCGCGTTATGTGGTTCATCCCACAACTCATCGGGCATTTAGTTGGGAACCCACGAAATCAGGCATTTATTTACTTTCGGCAGCTAGTAAACCCAAAGAAGGAGAAGTAAAAACGTATTATCAAGCGTTTTATTACTATGTAGAGGTCGTCGATGAGGCTACGGTATTGTCACTTGATTTGGGTATGGATGCAGCAGATCTTTTGGTTGTTGGGGATCAGGTTGTGTTAAGGCTGCACAGCGATGTTCAACTAGCTCCCGCTCAAGTAAAGCAACTGCGGATTAAAGTAATTGCTAAGGATTTACCTCCTGAAGTACATACAGCGGTTATTTTTACTGATGAAGGGGCTTTTTCCTTTGTGCAAAGAGGCACTATCCTAGAGGCAACGTTTATTTGTTTGAATGCCAATACGTATCAAGTGACGGTTGAACAGCAGTTCGTTCCAGTTGCAAGAATTCCTCCTCAATATTTTCAGGTGATGGCCAATAGCGTCAATTCTATTTCTCCACAAGTTGAATGTGTTCGGGTGGGGAGTCGTATCACCTTCACAGCTGTCCTTAAAAATAAATTTGCTGTGAATCCTGCTCTTGTACGATGGTGCATCCAAACCCCCACACAGCCAAAGTTTCAAGAGCACTTCAGCCGAGGTCTTTCGGTTGTGTTTTCTTTTCCGCAGGAGGGAACCTATGTCATCGAATGCGTATATGGTAGATTGTGGTGGGGAAAGCGTGTTCAGCATTGTGTTCAAGTGGTTTCGAATGTCGTAACAGGAATTGCCCTGACGCCTAGTGTACCAGATGATAATACAAAGGCGAACGGCTATCGGGTTTATCGCAATGACATCGTTTCCCTGATGATTGGAACGGCGATTGGCTATCAACCGCCAACGCAAGAAGAAGGCTATATCAAGGCTGAAATAGAAGAGAAACCAGGGCTATTTCAAACTATTCTTCATGCGATTTTTCCTCCAGTTCATCCCTCCTCACTTCCGATTCATTCCAATACAGATTCAACCCTTAGTTGGACATTGAATTATATCAAAGGACCAAAGAAGAAAAAGGGCTTTGGGTTATCTGTGTATGCGGATAATGCTCAGGAAAAAGAGGCCATTCAGCAAGATCTACAAGAGATTCAGGTCGATAGATTACCCGAAACGATGGACCATCAGACTTTGGATGGCATTCGCATCTGCGCTATCCAGACGCCAACGGATGGCGTGGTGCTGCATACCAACCGGAATCGACTAGCTATTCAATTGGAGGAAGTGGGGACTTATCGATTGGCAATCTTACTCAACGGCAAAACAACAACGTATGAATTGGAATGTGTGGATGGAAAAGTCAGACGCTGGGAATTTGTTGATGCCTTGGGACAACAGGTGAATGACTTGAGTTTTAATGAAGATTTTTCCATCTCAGCCGAGATAGCAGGATTTGAAAATAAAGCGGTGTCTATTGCATATTGGTACGATTATCGCAACAGGCAAAAAGAGGTGTTGGAGTTGTATCGCGATACAGTGTCGTTTGATTGGGATGGAAAATGTACGCATAGCATCAAAAAACAATCTGATTTTTGGAAGACATTTGCCCGACATGTACCGGAAGGAAAAGGAGACTCTTATGCGGTGTTTTTTACTTTTTCGGAAGAGGTGGGATTAGCTAATGTCAAACGCGAGTTGTTTGAAGGGAAGCCAGAATTGTTTGGTCATATTTTTCCGTTGGATACGCATCAGACCTATGCTGCTATTAACAAAGACTTTCACTTCGAGGTATTTTTTACTACAGCAGATCACCGTCGATTGATTAAGCCGATTTGCTATAAAGAGCCTGTGTTGGTTGAGATTAAGCGTATCGTAGGTCGTTATAGTGACCAAGAACTTCTTCCAACGCAATTGACGTTGAATTTATACGAAAATACGAATCAAAGTTTTTTTAGGCTCGATTTTAGCGATCGCTTGGCAACAACGATGCCTATCGCTTTTCCAAAAGAGAAGCAGGTGGTGTATCAACCGCTTGATACCGGTGATGATACTATTTACAAAGGAATAACGCATCAGCAAGATATCGGATCTGTTTTCGTCCCTCGCGTATTCTATTTGGAGCTTTTGTATGACAAACAAACCGTAGCAGAGCTCTATTATAAAGGATCAACGTATATCAAAATGACTCCTACAGCGGAATTGTTTCCGATGGGATATGAACGCAATGCTGCGAATGATCATCTGTTGAAACATCCCCTCAAGTCGGAAAAGGAAAAAGGAGTGAATCTGTCTGAAACTCAGCAACGAATTCAAGAAAACCGCAAGCGAATTGAAACGTATAAGAAAGACAACAAATTCGGTCAGCTGTATTTGAATCAGCTCAAATTGGTACAGGAGTTTGTATTTAGCGAAACATTTAAGGAACACAGTGTACCGATTGTGGTGGAGCGTAGACCAACAACTAAACAGGAAGTTGTGCCTGATTCCCATTCCGATTGTCCAAGATGTAAGGCCTCGGTAACAAGCGCCCAATTAATCCAACTATTTCCAGGGTCAGATGCGGTTGTTCTGGAAGCCATCGCCAAAGCTTATACGGATTATATGGCTGTTTTTGAGATGAATACCTGTTGGAACAAAGCGCATTTTTTTGCACAAGTTTTTGCAGAATCGGGAAGTCCCTTAAAAATTAGAAAAGAGAACCTTGATTATTCAGCTTTACTATTGGAAACAGGTAATGAACTAAGAAAGGGAAAGACATGGGTAAAAGGAGATACTGTTAATAAAATTGGAGGATATTACACAGATGGAAACTATCGCTCTCAACCTATACGATTAAATAATTTTTTCCAAAATAAGGAGAATTCTAGCAAATATGGAAGAAAAGATTTAAATGCTCCTAATGACAGCGGTATACAAGCTGCGAATCAAAAAATGATTGCCAATTTGGTTTATGGAGGACGGTTTGGAAATGATAAGAATGAACCTGGAGGTGAAGGTTGGAAATTTAGAGGACGAGGCTATATTCAAATTACGTTTAGAGCCAGTTATGAACAAGCAAATAAATATACAACCAAACTGTTAGGTGTTGAGGTGTTAACGGAAGAAGGTGCCGATAAAGTAGGAACAGACCCTGAAGTGGCTATGGTGGCAAGTATGGCCTATTGGGCTTGGAGTGATAAAAGAGCAAATCACTATAGTAATTTAGAATGGGATGCCGATGTGGTATCAAAAAAAATTGGCAATAATGTTGCCTATGCAGAAAAGAAAAAAGTTTTTCAAGAGAAAACATCAAAGGTGTTTGAGGTTGATACCTGCAACTTTAGCTACTTTCCTGATTATGGAGATGGCGTTTTGGAAATGATGAAGCGCTATGTAGAAAAAGGATGGCCCTATAATCAAGAAGGATCACGGATAGGAATAAAGTATAAGGATATTTATGAAGCAGATTGCTCGGAAGTTGTAGCCCTGTATTTATATCATTTAGGTGTCGTCCAAGAACCCATACAACTACATACCGGTATCATGAATACGGAAAAAGATTTTCAAAAAGCCATTGGCAATACCAATATTGAACACATTGTAGGGAGTGAAAAAGCAGACTTCATCCCAGAACGAGGAGATATATTTGTTTGGAGATATAATGGAGAAGGACATACAGGTATTGTATATGCCTATGATCAAGTCAAAAAAATTGTTACCATACTAGAAGCTATAGGCAAAAGTGGTAGTCAAGATGACGAATTCTACTTAAAGCAATTAGGGCTTACAAAAAACACAAAAAAAGATCAAAAACGATATAGCAATAAAACTCGATTAGCTTATTATCAATTAAACGGAAAAGCATTGCAAACACACAAGGGATGGAAAGGATATTTTCGCCCTAGAGGATATAGTAAAAGATTATAAAAGATATGAAAAGAATAGTATTGTATTTGTTCATGGGTTTTAGTTTACTTGCTTGTAAAGGAAATATAGAAGAAAAAAAACACCGAATTGATGAACAAAAAAATAACGAAAAAGAAAAGATACATTGGTATAATAAACCCCAATATATAAATGATACTGAACCAGATGTTAGAGAAGTTATGGAACTGAGAACAAAAGAAAATCAACAAAAAATAGCCATGCTTTGGAAGGCATTTAGTAGACTAGAAAAAAAAGATTATATAGAAGATTACCTCACTATGGAAGAAGTTAATCTAACGAATGATCTCTATTACGAGGCGTTAAAAACTAGAGGTTTTCGATTTCCTAACGAAAAAGTTTTTTCAGAGCAAATAAAAAAGATATTTAATGTTGATATTTATACAGACTATTCTGATAATCCAAGAATCGTTCGTAAAGGAGATTTCCTAATTTTATGTTCAAAAATTTATTTACCAGAATATCGACAAAGGATTCCAACATTAGATTTTGCAGATAATACTTTCATTTTTGATTTAAAAAGAAGGTTTCTAACAGCAATATATACTATTAATAGTATAGTTAGTGAAGAAGTGGATGATTATGGAGAGATATACAATATTTATTGGAGTAGTTCACTTGCTGCAAGTTATAATAACTATATATTTTATAATAGCAATACAGCATTGAACGATGTTTATGATTATTTACCTTCAGAACTTGTTGATATTGGCTATGAAGATTTCCCGCCAAACTATCCTGATGTTTACAAGAGAATTCAAATCAAATGCATGGAAGAATACAAAAAAATGAGTAACCTATCTCGCGAAGGCTGGGATTACCGCATGTACGATCGTTTGTTTTTTTGTCGCGGATTTGATAGAAAGCTGATTGTCAAGAAAAAGATGCTCGCTGCAGCTGTAGAATTAGCCAAAGAAGACGAGGCCTATATTCGCGTGCCGTTGGACTACTATTTCATTCAAATGACAACAAAGTATATTCCTAATGAATATGCCGCAGAATACAGCGAAGTAGACAATTACTTCACCCAACGAGAACCCTACTATACTCCGGAAGAGCGAGCTATGATTTGGGTATATACTTCCCTTTTAGAATTGCATGTTGCAAAAAAATACGCGAGTACTATCGAATATGACTTTATTATTTTAGCCCAGCAATATCCTGAATTATATGAAGTAGCCAAAGAACACAACTTCTTTGGAGAAGATATGTCTGAAGTGTTGTCGTATTTGTAAGTAGTGAATAGTGTACAGAACGCTTCTATTCTAATGCTAAAATAGAGTGTTTTTTTCTCCTATTAACGGGAGAACCTATGGTTATGGAAAAGGAGAGAGAAACAATCCTGACAATTGGTTTGCTACGTGTTCGTTGTATTTAAATGTCGCTTTAGATGATGGTGAATTAATAGCTGAGATAAAACGGAACAATTACTACAACCATGCAGGTATTAAAAAAGCCTTTACGGATGCGATGGACTTCTATGGACTTCAATAGACATGTAAGGAACTATAGCGAGTTTTTAGTTTGAAATAGAAAGCAAAAATAGGCATAGCTTTTATAGCACTGGAATTATGTTATTATTAAGGACATCTCAAAGTGCAAAATGCATCAAGAGAAAAGACAATGTGTTCAATTAGCTAAAATAGCAGAAGAGCACAACTACTTTGGAGAAGATATGTCAATGGTGTTGAATATACTCGATAGAAACAACGGCTGGTGGTAGGTTGTATTTTGTTTGTAGGTAAAGACTGAATCGGAGTAGCCTAGGTATTACATAAAAAAAGCCTGCATCATGCAGGCTTTTTGAGTGAACAGAATCTTCTATTTAGAAGGTATATTTGAATCCTAAGCTAAAGTTTTGTCCTAGTTTGTACGATTGTACTAAAACATCTTTGGTCAGGTTTTCTTGTTTTCTCTCAATTGCTGGATCTAGTAAGTTTCTCGCGTTAAAACTCATTCCAAAATTCTTCGTAAAGTCGTATTTAAACGTGAAATCTAAGAATCCAAAGGCTTTATCTACTAAGTTTCCGCTTTCTTCTGTTCCCAAAGAGTATAGCTTATCAGAGAAGTGTGCATAAGAAAGGGTAGCCATTAATTTTTGGTCATTTGCCCATTCTTTGATGTAGGAGATATCTGCATTTAATAATAGATCCGATGCTCCAGTGAAACTAGCGTTGTCATGGGTAAACGAAGTGCTTAAATACTTGTTTTCGTTATTTACCTTTTCATTGTCTAATTTTTGATACGTTTTCATGATGGAAGCATTTAAACCTCCTGTAATCTTGTTGGTTTGTGCATCGTCAAAGCTGAATAAGTTTTTGCGTACTTCAATCTCTATTCCTGCAGCATACCCATAATCTCCTGTATTGGCATAGGTAATGTCATTGGAAGAAGATGCTGATACAATTTCGTTGATTGGATTTTTGATGTATTTTCCAAAAACAGTAGCTGAAATCACCTCGTCTGTTTGAGGGAAATATTCCCATTTTAAATCAACATTGTAGTCATCTGAAGCATATAAATCAGGGTTACCTACTTTAATTTCCGTTACATCTTCGTAGATGAAACGCGCTCTTTCTTTAAACTGAGGTAGAGTGTAGGTTTTGGACAAAGCAAAACGCAAGTTATTGTTGTCGTTTACTTCATACTTTAATGATAAACTCGGTAAGAACGCATTTTTAGTAAACTTGTTATTTGTTTTATTCGCATCCAATTGGGTTTGCCAAGAGACATCTTGCGAAATAGTTTCAAAACGCGCGCCGATTGAACCTGAAAGTTTAGGTGTTAAGCGATATTCAACATTAACAAAACCAGCGTGAATCAATAGATCTCCATCATAGGTTTGCGGTAAAAGGGCATTAGGTGTTCCCGATCCCCCTCTGAAGGTGTAAATATCGAAATAACCTTGAGCAAAATTCGACTGGTTAAAGAAGTTGTCTAATGCGTTAGGGTTGATATTGTTGTTGTAATCGCTGTTGATTTGGAATACAAATTGTGTGGCTTTGAAGTTTCTTTCTTTTTTTCTGAAGTTGTATCCAACCGTTAATTTACCATCGTATAGATTTTCTTCATTTTGAGCGAATTTGTAATCAGCAGCAATATTCGCAGCGAGTTCGTTTTCTTTTAAATCTTCAAAATAGCGGTTGTTGTCTGATCTTGAGTTAATCGAAAAGGTATAGCTGTCACTGTCTTTGAGTTTGTTTAACGTATATTGTTGTCTATCGGGAGTTTGGGCCGATATGTTGTTGAAAGCTGCTCCCCAATTAATGTCGATCTGGTCCGTTACTTTGTGGTTTCCTAATAATTGGTTTACCATTAAGCGATCCTGACGATAAGTTTGTCTATTTACATAAGTGAAATCGGAATTATCCAGTGTGATATCTCGCATATATCCTGTATAATCCTCGTTTTTCTCTTTTGAATCATTAACAAACAAGAAGTTATATTTGATGGAGTTTGATGCATTGATATCAAAATGAGCATTTAACATAGCTGTTGTATTGGTGCTATATTCGTATGCATCTAAGTTGAGGTCTTTGGTAAATGAGTTTTGCGCTTGAGCGGTTCTTGTAATTCCCTCTTTGTGTTTGAAGTTATTGCCAAAAGAAGCCGTTGCAAATAGGTGTAGGGCAGATTCAGTACCAAAGAAGAACGACTTTCCTGTATTGATGTTTAATCCAGCACCCCATGGACTACGTGTATCGGTTTGCGTAGAGTTTTTGAAGTTGTACTCCTTGAGCGCATTACCTGGTAGTTTGGTATCCGAAAAACCAAGGTAGCTACGATCAGATAGGGTTTTGAAGTTATCTTGTTTTAATGCATTGGTGTTGACATTAGAACTTACTCCCACTTCAACATAACCTTCTCCAGCGTGATTTTTTGATCTAATATCAATATTCCCCCCTGCAAAGTCTCCGTAATTTCGAGCAAAATACGTTTTGTCAATGGCAATATATTCTACAATATCAGTGGAAAAAATATTTAAGTCAATATTTTTCTTTTCTGGATCATTTGATGCTAAGGGCAATCCATTTAGTAAGGTGCTGTTGTATCGATCTCCTAATCCACGAACAAAAATAGTTCCTGTACCTTCTTGTTTTGCAACTCCTGTTGTTTTGGCAACAGCACTCGCAACATCACTTACACCTTTTCTTGAAAGTTCTTGTGAACCAATATGTTGTTTCATTTCTACCGAACGTTGTTGTTCGATTAATAAGGTCGCTTCTCGCGATTTTGATCGGGTGGCTTGTACAACAACACCTTCTAATTGTACACTTTCTGAAATTAAGTCAATGGTTACTTCTACCGTTTGGTTTGGTTTAACCACGATGGTTTGATCTGTTGAGGTATATCCCACGTAGTGAAAAGTCAATACTTGTGTTCCTTCGGGTACTTCTATGGTAAATAAACCATCTAAATCCGTATTTACCCCTTGTGTTGTTCCTTTGATACTAACAGAAGCAAATGCTAAAGGTTCTTTGGTTGCGGAATCTTGTAAAAGTCCCTTAATAGTTCCATTAGATGCTCCAACTATCTGGCTAATAAATAATAGAGCGAATAGTAACTTTGATTTCATAATTCTTATTTTATTTAAGCTAGTGCAAAGAACTAGCGCAAATATGTCTTATGTGTTACCGGTACTTTAACACATTTTACACTAAACGTTATTAAATAGTTATCACATTAAATAATTGTAAACTTTACTTAACATAATGTATTATCTTTATCTTTGAACTGATTTAAAACACACACATACAAAGGATGAAAAATTCAGACATTAAAGTCTTATTGGTTGATGATGAACAAGATATCATTGAAATCATCAGTTATAATTTGGAGAAAGAAGGGTATCAAGTGAGTACAGCACGAAATGGGAAAGAGGCGATAGAAAAAGCGAAAAAAGAGCTTCCTCATCTTATTATTTTGGATGTTATGATGCCTGAAATGGATGGAATGGAAGCTTGTGAAAACATTCGTAAAATAGACAGTTTACAAAACGTTATTATTGCGTTTTTGACTGCAAGGGGGGAAGACTATTCTCAAGTTGCGGGGTTTGATGCTGGGGCTGATGATTATATCACCAAACCTGTAAAACCAAAAGTTTTAATGAGTAAGATTAAAGCGTTGTTGCGTCGTTTAAAAACAGTAGAAGAAACGGATAACGGAGATATTATTCAGATTGGCAATATCGAGATTAACCGAGATGAGTACAAAATTTTGATTGATGGCGTAGAATTGTCTTTACCGAGAAAAGAATTCGAATTGTTGTATTTATTGGCCTCAAAACCAGGAAAAGTATTTACAAGAGAGGAAATCTTAGACCGCGTTTGGGGGAATGAAGTGGTTGTTGGCGGAAGAACAATTGATGTGCACATCCGCAAATTAAGAGAAAAAGTAGGCGATGATTGTTTTAAGACAATTAAAGGAGTAGGCTATAAATTAGATATGTAGTTGAATGTCCATACGCTTTAAGAAATCCTACAAATTTGCTGTTAAATCAGCCTTATTAATAACAATTTGTTCCCTTGTTATTACCTTGCCCTTTGTCTTTTTAGTTAAGGATGGAATAGGGATGCTTTTAGTTATTCACACTATATTGGTTTATTTCGCTTCTTTTTTTGTGATTCAGTATCGCGTAGAACACTTTATTTACCGTAGAATCAAAAAAATTTACGACAAAGTGTCGTTATTAGAGCACACTGATCTTCGTGCAAGTGCCGTTACAACGGATATGAAAACGCTAACTGAAGAAATTGAAAAGTTTGCGACCAATAAAAAAATTGAGATTGAGTCTTTACAAGTTCGAGAAGAATATAGACGAGAGTTTTTAGGCAATATCTCTCACGAATTAAAGACGCCTTTGTTTATGATTCAGAGCTACCTCGAAACCTTGAGCGATGGTGCAATTGATGATCTCGAAGTACGCGATCGTTATTTAGAACGCGCAGAACAAGGCGTAGATCGCTTGATCTATATTGTACAAGATTTGGATATGATAGCCAAATTAGAATCGGGAGATTTACACCTCAATATTGTTGAATTTGATTTGGTTGAGACCATTCAAAATGCCTTTGATTTTTTGGAGTACAAAGCAAAAAAGAAAAATATTTCCCTACTTTTTGACATGGGCTATAAAAAGCCAATTTATGTGGTAGGCGATAAAGAACGCATTGGACAAGTGATTACCAATTTGGTTGAGAACTCCATTAAATATGGTAAGGACAAAGGAACGACAGAAGTAAGCATTGAAAACTTAGTGAAAAACAAATTGATTGTGCGTATTACGGACAATGGTTTGGGGATTCGAAAGGAGCATATTCCGCGTTTATTTGAGCGTTTTTACCGCATTGATAAGAGCGGAGCACGCAGTGTGGGCGGTTCGGGTTTAGGTCTGTCTATTGTCAAACATATTGTCGAAGCACACGATGAACATATTTATGTAGAAAGTAGCTATGGATACGGTTCGGAGTTTTCATTTACTTTAGAAAAAGCAATCGAAGTGTCCACAGAAAACGCAAGTTAATTTGTGTTCCCTATAAAAAGGTTTTACTTTCGTTATATTTATTTAATTTTGCGTCGAATTTAAACGAATAACCCTGTGGGAAGTAAAAACAAGTTAAAGCGATTTAGAGAAAACGAAACGTTCGGTAATGTTTTCCAACCATCAAGAGAAGAAATGATTGCTAAATTGCCTCAAAAAGGCAAATGGGCATCGGAAGTATTTAAAAACAATAACCCTATTGTTTTAGAACTAGGCTGTGGAAAAGGAGAATATACAGTAGAATTAGCTCGTCGTTATCCCAATACCAACTTTATTGGTATCGATATCAAAGGCGCTCGTTTTTGGAGAGGTGCTAAAACAGCAGTTGAGGAGGGGTTAACCAATGTTGCCTTTTTGCGTACCCAGATTGAATTGATCGAATTTGCTTTTGAACAAGGGGAAGTGAGTGAAATCTGGATTACCTTCCCAGATCCACAAATAAAATACAAGCGCACCAAACACCGTTTGACTAATACGGAGTTTTTACAGCGTTATAAAAATATCTTGACTGTTGATGGGGTAGTGAATCTAAAGACGGACAGTGAATTCATGCACGGCTACACTTTAGGTTTATTGCATGGAGAAGGACATGAAGTGATTTATGCCAATCACCACGTGTATAAAAATGAAGGGGCTCCATCGGTAGTAACTGAAATTCAAACATTTTATGAATCACAGTATTTAGAACAGAATAAGGCCATTACTTATATTCAATTCAGAGTTAAATAACGGATGGATCATTATTTTATCTTATTAATTATCGGCTTTTTAGCAGCAGTGATTGGTGTTTCCCTTCCAGGCTTACTCAATATGACTGCTGTTAAAGTAGCTCAAGAAAGAGGGCGACCAGCTTCTATTATGTATATTGCAGGGGCACTATCCGTTATTTTTGTGCAAACCTATGTCGCTATATTTTTCGCTAAATTAATTGATTCAAGCCCTTTTATTACTGAAATTCTACATGAAATAGGCTTGGTAATTTTCGGATCCTTAACGCTCTATTTTTTAGTGTTTGCCAAGCGAAAGAAAAAAGAAGAAAATGAAGAGGTTAAACGCTTGAAGAACCCCTATATCTATGGTGCACTTCTAGCTTTGATCAATGTATTTTCTATTCCCTATTACGTTTTTCTCAGTGTGACTTTAGCGTCCTATCAATACCCTATTTTTGAGTGGTTATATACTGTAATCTTTTCTATTGGTGTGGTTTTAGGTTCTGGCTTGATGTTTTACGCCTATATATCGGTGTTTAGGAAAGTGGCCAATGAAAACGCTTTTCTATTGAGAAACATCAACTATGTGATTGGTTCAATAACGGGAATTATTTGTTTGATTACGCTTTATAAATTACTTCGTTAGTGACAGATTCAGCTAATTTTTTTGAACGAGTATATGCTGTGGTACGCGAGATACCAGAAGGTAGAGTAACCACGTATGGCGCTATAGCCAAAGCGATTGGAGCACCTCGTTCAGCAAGAGTGGTGGGGTATGCAATGAACGCTTCTCATTTTGATGATTCTGTTCCTGCTCATCGCGTGGTTAATCGGCTGGGTATGCTCAGTGGAAAACATCATTTCGATGGAACCAATCTAATGCAACAATTACTAGAAAGTGAAGGAGTAATCATTAAGGATAATCAAGTGCAAAACTTCAATTCACTCCTTTGGATTCCCGCTGTCCAATTCTAAATTAGACGATAGGAAAATTGATGCTAAAATACGTCAGTTCTTCTTTTCGGTTAAATGTCAAATAACCGTTGTGCATTTCAACGATGTTCTTCGATAATGGTAAGCCAATTCCTGCACCATCTTCGCGTGTGGTATAAAAAGGGATGAAAATCTTGGGTTTTATTTCTTCTGGAATACCTTTGCCATTGTCAATAATATCAATCCACAAGCGATTGTTGCGTTCAAATAAGTGAACGGTAATCTTTTTTTCTTCTAGATTTTTTACCGCATAAATGGCATTGGTCAATACGTTGATGAAGACTTGTTCCATTTGCTTAGCATCCCAATAGAGTGACACCTGTGTTTCAATGGTCGTGTGTAATGTAATGTTGTACTGCTGGCAAATCGGTTTGAGTATTGCCAAGCTGTTGGAGAGTATTTCTGCGCTGTTTACCCAGGCTTTTTGAGGGCTTGGGAGCATGGTTAACTTGCGGTAGTTGTCGATGAATTGACGCAAGTGATTTGTGCGATTGGCAATGGTCTGTATGCTTAGTTTTAAATCGTCCATGTCATCTGCAGTTAATGACTCTTCTTCTTCTAATACTTCCAGCGTATTATGCGCTAAGGAATGGATAGGAGTCAAAGAATTCATAATCTCATGTGAGATAACTTTCATCAAATTCTCCCACGTATCTTTTTCTTTTTTATCCAATACTTTCTGAATGGAATCGAGCAAAACAATATAAAACTCTTGATTCTGACTCATTGTTATAGACGTTTGTAGGATAAAGGTTTGTTTTTCCTCTCCTTCTATCCGCATATCCAATGAGTTTTTAGACTCTTTAAATTCCAACTGTTCCAGGTATTGTGTTAGGTTCGGAAGTAAACGCGCAAGGTTATTCCACGATTTTACTTTGGGAATATCAAATAGTTTAGCAAAATAGTCATTGATTAAAAAGATATTCCATGTTTCTTTATCGCGTTCAAAGATGATAATACCCGTTTCTAAGTTGTTCAAAATGTTGAGGTAGACCAATTCCTTTACTTCATTTTGTTCCTGTTCATTTTGCAGCTTCTGATACAGAGTTTGCAAGTTGTGAAAGGTTTCATTGGCCTGTTTTTTATTGGATTTCAGAGAGAAATCATTGTAGATCATTGCCAGTACCAATCGGTCAATAATACTGTAGTATTTGCGTTGATAGTTATATAGTTCAAGTAAACAGCCGATCACGACGAGAATCGAAATGAAAGCCGTGTAGGTGTACTGTTGTACAAACAACCAAACAGCAGTCAGTGATAAACCGAGGATGAGCAAGATGCGCATAAAAACTTTGAAGTGAAACGACAGCATAGGGTGTGTTTTAGTTTTTAATGTTATACTTTTCTAGTCTGCGATATAAAGCGGCACGAGATAACCCCAATTCTTCGGCTGCTTGGCTAATATTGCCATTGGATTTTTCAAGGGTTTTGATAATGGTAGTTCGCTCAATATCCTGTAGCGTTGTGTCATCAAGGGAACCTTCTTTAATAGCCGCAGCGGAGATACCGAAATCGTGTAAAGTTAGCTCTTCAGCTTCCGTTAAAATTAAGGCGCGTTCGACGCGATTTTGCATTTCTCTAATATTTCCACGCCATTCATAGTTACAGAGTGATTCTAAGGTGTTGGCGTTAATTTTAGGTTGTTCGATTTGATACTTTGCTGCATATTGTTCCATAAAGAAATCCAATAAAGCAGGAATATCTTCTTTGCGTTCTCTCAAGGCAGGTAATGGAAGTACGACTGTATTGATTCTATAGTATAAATCCTCGCGGAACTCTTTCTGTGCAACTTCTGTTTCAATATCTGCGTTGGTAGCCGTAATAATGCGTACATCAACAGGACGAGGTTGAGATTCACCCAATCGAATAACGGATTTGGATTGAATCACTTGGAGTAGTTTGGCCTGTAAATGCAAGGGAACATTGCCTATCTCATCTAAGAAAATAGTTCCGCCATGTGCCGCTTCAAAGCGACCTGCTGTATCTTGTTTAGCATCTGTAAAAGCTCCTTTAGCATAACCAAATAATTCACTCTCAAATAGATTTGCATTTAAGGATCCCAAATCGACATGGACAAAAGGTTGATTCTTGCGCGTCGAATTTTGGTGGATGTAAGCAGCTAGTACGTATTTACCTGTTCCATTTTCGCCCAAAATCAGGGTATTGACTTCCGTTTGTGCTACGCGTTGTGCCATGCGATATGTTTTCTGAATCGCGGGTGATGTACCTTCAAAATACGTAGACTTCTCTTGGATAACAGTTGATGGTTCTTGTTCTTTCTTGCGTCTTTGTTGAACGGCTTTCTTCACAATATCAACCAAATGATCGTTGTCCCACGGCTTTAATAAATAATCAATTGCCCCTAGTTTAATGCCCTCAACGGCACTTTCCACATGCCCATACGAAGTCATCAAAATAATCTGCGCCTGTGGATAGTTGGATTTGATTTCTTTAAACCAGAAAATTCCCTCTTTCCCATCCTCAAAACCCACGCGGTAATTCATGTCTAAAATAATCACATCAACAGGAGTATTCTGTAGGATTTCGAAGATCTTTTTGGGGTTGTTATTGGTCAAAACCGACTCGAAATGACGTTTCAAAAGCAGCTTAGCAGCGATTAAGACTTCTGTATTGTCATCTAAAACTAGAATGGTGGCATTTGTTTTTCTCATGGTTATGGACTCTGTAGTTTGAAATCGTACATTTTAGTGTTCAATAGCGGACACTTTAAAAATAAATTAAATTATATCTTATTGAATTACAGGGTATTGTTTGTTTTTTATTTTACGGCATGTTTTTGTTAGTATACCTGTAAAAGAAAGTAGTATGGACAAGGTTCTGCCTCGTAAAAATAGAAAAAAACAAAAGATTTTACTAATTATTGGTGGGGTACTCCTCCTCGGACTCACTTCGTATGTAACGTTTTTTCAAGATATTGTATTAAATGTATCGAAAAAGGAAATTCGAATTACCGAAGTCAAAGAAGGCCTCTTCGAAGAGTATATTTCCTTTCAGGGAAAAGTAGAACCTTTGCAATCTCTATTAATTAACATTGCTGAAGGTGGTGCGGTGAGTGAAATATTTGTGGAGAACGGCAGTGTGATTCAAAAAGGAGATCCCTTGGTTTTATTGCACAATCCCAGTTCGGAGTTAGCCTATATGTCACAAGAATCGTCTTTGATTGAGCAAATGAATAATTTGAATGTCAATTTGATGAATATACGCAACCAAGAAATTGGCTTGATGAAAGATTTAATTAGCATCGAATACGAATACAAAAATGCAGAGCTACAATATACGCTGAATAAGAAATTATTTGATCAAGAGATTTTATCTTTGAATGAGTGGAATCAAACCGTTGAAAGTTTTTCCTACCAAAAAAAGAGAAAGGCGTTGATGGAGCAAAGTGTGGAGAAGGAGAAACAATCCAATCAGGTACAGGTTCGACAAATCAATCAGTCGATTGCGGTGATTCAACGAAGCTTGGACAAGCTCAAAGAAAACAAGCAGAATTTTTTATTGAAAGCGCCCATTTCTGGTCGATTATCTTCGTTTGATCCCATGCTGGGAAAAACGTATAACGGAGGCGAAAGCATAGGTAAAATAGACGTACTAGAAGGCTATAAATTAGTCGCCAATGTCGATGAGTTCTATTTGGATCGCGTTGTCGTTGGTCAAAAGGGTCAGGTGGATATTAAAGGACAATTGGTGGCAGTTGAGGTGATTAAAGTATTGCCAGAAATTATCAATGGACGCTTTGAAGTGCAGTTGAGCTTTAGGAGTGATACGGAATTAAAATTACAAGAAGGTAATAGTATGGGGATCAAGTTATTCCTTTCAGGTAAAGAGCAGCGTCTATTGTTGGCTAAGGGGAGTTTTGCTACAGATACCAAAGGGGAATGGGTGTATGTGATCAAAGATGGAAAATCAGCAAGGCGACAAATAGAAATTGGCCGTGAAAACCCAGCCTATTATGAAGTGATTTCGGGCTTATCTCCAGGAGAACAAGTTATTATATCAAGTTATAAAGATTATTTAAGAGTGAATTATTTACAAATAAAAGAATAAGTATGGTAATATCAATTAAACAATTGTCTCGTATTTTTCAAACGGAAGAAGTAGAGACAACCGCTTTGAATGAAGTATCCTTAGAAGTAAAAAAAGGAGAGTTTATTTCGGTGATGGGGCCTTCAGGATGTGGAAAATCAACGTTGTTGAATATCATCGGATTGTTGGATGATGCCTCTTCGGGTAGTTACCGTTTACTAGAAAAAGAGATGGTAGGCCTAACAGAGAATCAACGTGCTATAATCCGAAAAGAGAACATCGGATTTATCTTTCAGAATTTTAATTTGATCGATGAACTTTCGGTTTATGACAATATTGAATTGCCGTTGATTTACAACAAAGTACCCAGTGGAGAGCGCAAAAAACGAGTGATGGAAATCGCAGAGCGCTTGAATATTGTACACCGTTTGAAACACTATCCACAACAACTTTCAGGAGGTCAACAACAACGTGTGGCTGTGGGGCGTGCGTTGATCAACAACCCCAAGATTATTTTGGCTGATGAGCCAACGGGAAACTTGGATAGTAAGAATGGTGCAGAAGTAATGGAATTGCTGACGGAACTACACCAACAAGGAGCAACCATTATCATGGTAACGCACTCCCATCACGATGCCTCCTATTCGGAACGCACGATTTTGATGAAGGATGGTATGATTTTATCCGAAAAAATCAATACCAAGATCGTTGATGTATTTACGGTATAAAAATAAAACTATGATACGTTTTTTTCTGAGCTTGCTCTTGATGTTATGTAGTTTGTTGATGCAGGCACAAGCCAAGCAAACGCATACCATCACAGGGCAAGTTTCTAAACTAGTGGCTGCTATGCCAATTGAGATTCAGGTTGATGCAACTTCGGATTCTACTACTATTCGCGTAGAAGGGTCGCAGGAAGATGTAGAGTATATCGCTGTAAAACAGATTGGTACAGTCCTTTATGTTGACATGAATACAAAGAAAAATAAAAAGAATGTGTATCTCACCAGAGGGAAGGTGTTTATTGCCCAATCCAAGATTGTGGATTACGATATTAGTACTACGGCTCGTGTGGTGGTGAAGGGGCGTGTGCAAGGGAATGCTATAACGATTAAGGCGGATGCAGCTTCCTATCTAACAGCTGATTTTTCGGCAACTACAGTGTCAATTAACTTAGATTCTGCTTCTAAATATAAGGGAGACCTTACGGCAAAAAACATCAAAGTAAATATAGATAGTGCTGCTGGAGTAGTTGTTACTGGAGATGCGGAAAATCTGTCGATTAATGTAGATAGCGCCGCAAAATTTGATGGTAAAGGACTCAAGGCAAAATACGTAAAAGTTGAGGCAGACTCCATGGGAAAAGCTGAGGTCTACCCCATCGAAAGTTTAAATGCCTATGCGGATTCGATGGGTAAAGTGGTCTACTATAATACGCCAAAAGAATTAAAAAAATACACCGATTCTATGGGATCCGTGAAATCGAATTAAGTAGGTACTATGTTGTTCAGTTGGTTTAATACATTTAGGAAAAACATCCAAAAATCGATCTTGTTCTTTTGTTGGACCATTTTAGGTTTGGCAATAGGAATAGCGTGTTTGTTGCTATCACTTTTCTTTTTGCAAGACGAATGGAGTTATAATAAATGGATAGCCCATGTAGAACAATACTATGAGGTTAATGTGACGGTTGGAGAAGAGGCTAATGCCATTGTTGTACCAGCTGCCGTTGGTCCTCAATTACTACAGCAAAAACAAGTGGAAAATTACTGCTACTATGCTTTGGATTATATTGATTTTTACGCAGAAAGTAAGTTTCACCAAGCTGTGGTGGGGAAAATATTAAATACACAACCTACTTTTTTTGATTTTTTCAATTTTGAATTCACCTATGGTAGTGCGGATGAGGTAATTGCTCATCCCATGCATATTGCCATTTCTGAAAAGGTAGCCCAGCAATTTTTCCCCCATCAAAATCCGATCGGTCAAACGCTATCTCTGGCACATAGCCCCTATCAGGTGGCAGGGGTCTATAAACTCAATCAAAAAGCGACGATTATGCCCGATGTAGTTTTGATGAATATGGAGTGGAATGAGTACGTAAAGCCTGCTTTATGGAAAGAGAATGGCGGGGGACTGCTCGTTAAAGTGAAACGTAAGGAAGACTGCTTAGCGATTGCCTCTAGTTTGGTGACTCTGGTTGAAAATAATCAAGAACAGGTCTTTGAAAATAGCGAAAAGCTAGAGAAATACAACGTTTTCCTTTCTCCGTTGGACGAAGGGCGATTCATCTCGAAACAAACCGCTTTGTTAGAGGGGAAAACCAAATTGGAAACCCTGTATTTACTCGTGGGTTGTTCGGTTTTAATCTTTTTGTTGGCGGTGTTGAATTACATCAACTTGAATCAAGCAGGAATATTATCGCGTTTAAAAGAATTTCAAGTGCGGGCTATGTTGGGGAGTTCAAGACTGCAGCTGTTGTTGCAAATTGGTTTTGAAACCCTGTTAAACGTATTGATGGCTATGGGAATTGCCTTGATGCTCGTTGAATTCAGCATGCCGATTTACAATCTATTCTTACACAAGACCATCGGAATTAAGCACCAAGTGCTTTGGAGTGGAATCGTACTCGTTATCTGTATTGTCGTGCTTTTAGCCGGAGGTATTCTTTCCCTTTATGCCATGCGATTAGTTCGTCAGTTGTATCAAGTGAAAGCAAACAGAAAGCAAAGTAAAAGCCTGCGATTGAGAGCGAGTAGTTTATTCATTCAAATCTCCATTGCTTTTTTCTTTGTTGTCGGTGGCTGGATCATCTCCAGACAGGTGCACTTTATGGAAGAAAAGGACAGGGGTTTTGAAGGGAGTCAAGTGGTACAAGTCAAACTATTTACCCAACAAATACGCAGAAAACTTTATCGCAACGATAAATTGATGCAGGAGATTCAACAGATCAAAGGAGTCAAATCGGTTGCTTTATCGACCATTGCCTACGAAGATAAATCTATTAAAACCAAGTATACAGCCTATTATGGCATGCGCAAAATCCCCGATTTTGTGATGGAAGGTATAGACAATCGCTATATTGATATGGTGGGGTTTGAAAAGATTGCTTATCGCCCAATTGAAATAGATAGCTTGCCCAAGGTGTGGATCAACGAAAAATTTGCTGAAAAAATGGGTGTAACGCCAGAGGAAGCATTGGGAAATGCTATTTCCTATGACCGAAGTACCTATCTCATTGAAGGCGTGGTGAACAATTTTTTTAGCACGGGATTTGAAGAAGCTGTGCAACCGATTTTACTGTTTCAATGGAAAGATATCGAGTTTCTTCCTTACGGGATTAATTACCTCTCCATTGAATTAGATCAAGCGGTAAACCAAGCAGAAACCCTAGAGCGTCTGCAGTCGTTTTGGATTGTAAATGTCGATTATGAATATCCCTTTCAACAGCAAACCCTCTCGAAGCAATTTGAGTCTAACTATCAACACATCAAATCGCAAAAACGCATGTTTCTGATTTGGAATGTAGCGGTTGTATTCATGGCTTTATTTGGTTTGTATGCCAGTTTATCCCTCTATTTGGAGCAAAAACAAAAAGAAATTATTATTCGAAAAATAGTCGGGGCGAGTCCACGAGAACTCTTTTTTCTCTTGGGAAAACCCTTTTTTATCACGGTTGTATTGGCTTGTATTACGGCCGTTTATCCCGTGTATTGGATCATGAACGCTTGGCTGAATAAATTTAAGTATCAACAAGAAATAGAAGCCTATCCCTTTGTGTTTTCGTTTCTCTTACTTGTTGGATTGGTTCTTTTTATTATCCGAACAAAAGTGCGCCTAGCGACAAAAGGCGATTTAATTAAAAGTATTAAATATGAATAGTTTATGTTGAATAATTGGTTTAAAATTTACGTGTACAACAGCAAGAAAAACAAGGTGTATTTCTTACTGACTATTTTGTGTTTAGCTATTGGAATAAC
>JASLHL010000297.1 GCA_030152225.1 Flavobacterium sp.
TAGGTCTTTTTGAAGTACTTGTAGTTGATTAGACAAGGAGTCAATCGACATTTTTTGTTGGCTCAATGCACTGTTGTTTTGGCGGATAGTCGCTTGTAAACCCGTGATTGAATCTTTTACATTGTGTTGAACCTGTTGTAACTTATTTTTTTCTACTACCTTGTAATTCTGCCAGTTATTGGACTGACTGATTAATGTGTTAAACTGATTTTCGATGGTGTTGCTGTCACTTTGTGAATAGGAAGACAACGTAAATGTTAGTAAGGTGGCAGATAAAATAATTGTTTTTTTCATGGATTGAATTTTTGAGTATATTTTTCTAGTTGCATATATAAAGTCAGAATAAACTACCTATTAAACGGCTAAATATCCAGAAAAATATGGGGGAACAAAAATTAATTGGCATAAAAGATCAACCTATTTCAAATAAAAATAGTCACCATTCATCCATTCGATTTAGTTACAATCACTTAGGGGTGCGAAGATTTTACTTCAAAAGGACTACTTTTAATCGCCAGGGATGCCGTTGGATGATCGTCATCCTTTCTACAAGAAAGACAACTAAGCAATAAAACAAGACCAAGAACGATTCGGAAATTGCGGTTTTTCATACTTTTTTCATTGAAAGGGTTAATGCTATTTATAGTCAAAAGTAGACGGCAATTTTGTAGATTTTTTGAATGGAGGTGAAGAAGTGAAAAATCGGAAAGTAAGGTCATTTTGTTCTGTTTTTTTTAACAGTGGTGACAAGTAAACTTTCATCTATGTTAAATGTTTAGGCATGGGTTTGGGTTTCTGCTTGCGAAGTGTTTATATTCAACCACGGAAAGCATAAACACGGTTTGACTTAGCAGGACCCGATCACCCGATCGCGCGGATTTGCAACCGTGCGTTAGATAAAAGAGAAGATAAATTATAGTTACTATAGGATAGAGGATGGCACGGATTGCGCAAAGAAGGAACAATACCTAGTGATCCAACTGCCTTGTTAATTGATTGGATAAAAGGAAATTTAATTATAAGTTGTGGAAACGGGAAGCACTGTCTCGCAAGAGGGAGATGCACAACCTAAAAACAGGGTAGATTTTAATGAAAAATCTGCCCTTTTTTGGCTATAAACCGTATTGAATAGCACACACAGCAATAGGGGTAAAGCGTATTTCCCTTTTTAAGAGAAGACTAACTGTCCCCGTTGATGTTTTTGATTCCATACTATTCTTTGCTTTTGTATTCTTGTTTGTAAGCTTTTTTTGTATTAAAACAATTTCATATCTCCATCTTGAATCCAGTGCTTTTTCTTCAGAAGAGAATAGATTAGATAGGATAGAAGCATTGGGCCTATAAATTGTAAACTTACAATTGTTAAGAGGATATACGTAGAAGAATAGGAGTCTTTCATCGCATTAAACGTTCCAATTTGCCCCACGAGTCCACAACTTCCCATACCCGACTCTAAGGCCGTATTTTGCATATCAAAAAACAAAATAGCCAGAGGGCCTAAGATAGCTGATGCCGCTGTTGGTGGAATCCAGATCTTCCAGTTTTTGTAAATGTTGGGCATTTGCAACATACTAGTACCCAACCCTTGCGCGAGTACGCCCTTTATGCCATTGTCTTTGTAACTGATGGTTGCAAATCCAATCATTTGAGCACAACAACCGATAGTAGCCGCTCCTGCTGCTAATCCATCCAACTGCAACATCAAACACAAGGCCGCGGAGGAGATCGGCAAAGTCAACACCATACCTACCACTACGGCAATCACCATCCCCATAATGAGGGGATTAGCCTCTGTAGATAGGATAATGAGTTGTCCAATCCACTGCATTACCTGATTGACGCTTGGGCCAATCAATTGGGCTAAAGCTACCCCAACTAAAACGGTAACAATAGGCGTAACCACAATATCTATTCGCGTTTCACCTGCTACGGCTTTGCCTATTTCTACAGCAACGATGGTGGCGATAAATACACCTAAAGGACCACCCAATTGATAAGCCGCCACCCCCACAACAGCAGAAGAAAAGAGTACCAACTGAGGCGCTCGTAAACTATAGGCAATTGCCAGTGCGATTACGGGACCTGTTGCTTGATTGGCAAAAGGCCAAACAACCGTTGTTAAGAAGGGAATCCCCAATTCTTCCCCTATTGTTTTGAGGATGGTTCCAACGAGTAGGGTGGCAAATAACCCGTAGGCCATGGCGCCCATCGCATCGATAAAATAGCGCTTACTCGAAATTTGGATGTCTTTTTTTTGAAGAAATGCTCGCATGAATAGGATGATTTTATAAAAGGGTGATGCCCAAAGCAAAGTTAACTAAAAGCAAGGAGGTTGCTTGAGTTTTTTCCCCGATCGCGCGGATTTGAATCCGCGCGCTAGATTTATTCTAATTCTTTTATAAAAAAGAAGATAAATTATATTCACCAGCAGAATACGCTACAAAACTACATCAGTCGAAATTAACCTGCAATACTGCCTTCTCATATATGGAAAAAAAAAGCTCAAATGGCTTTATTTTTCTCTCTACAAAAAACATAAACAACTGTTATTCAGTTGTTTGTTTTGCTTGGTTTTAGTTTTGTTTGGGTCTTCTTCGGTAAACATGTGTATTTACGGGGGATTACCCCACATTTACCGAACAAAACCCGAACATAACCCGAACAAAACTCGAACAAAATCCCCCCGATCGCGACGAAGGCACGGATTGATTCTAATTCTTTTATAAAAGAGAAGATAAATTATATTCACCATCGGATAGATGAAGGCATAGATTGCCGCGCCATCGGATTTGCTTTGGGAATCCTTAGCGAAAGAATAGTGGGGAAATAGGAACGCGAATTGCTCTTCTTAGGTAAATAAGGTTTTTTTATACCGTGTATTGCTTCTATTTTTGTAAGGAAGACAACTTTAGATTAAAATGCGATGAGTACAACAACAATACCCCTAGGAATAAAAAAAATAGCAACACTATGTGTACTTCGCCATGGAAGTGATTTCATGCTCTTAAAACGGCTAAAAGAGCCCAATAAAGACATGTATACACCTGTAGGGGGAAAGATAGAACCATTTGAAACTCCAGAGCAAGGCGTTATTCGCGAAACCTTTGAGGAAACGGGAATTAAAGTAGATCAAGTGAAATTTTGCGGTATATTAACCGAAACATCACCAACCAAGTATAATTGGTTGAGCTATGTTTATGTGGCCGATATTGATCCGATCTCCCCTCCAGCCTGTAATGAAGGTACCTTGGAGTGGATCGCTTATGACAATTTATTGGAGGTACCTACGCCCAAAACCGATGCGATGATCTATAAATATATCCTAGAGGCGAAGCCTTTCGTGTTTCACGCTTTATACGATGCCGAACTCAACCTCATTGAAATGAAGGAAGAGATTGCAAATGAAGTGTTTTGATGCAATATAGACAACAGTAAACGATACGCATTTACTGTTGTTATTCCTGCGCTAATGCGTGGAAATGATTGAGGAGCATGGCTGCCGTTTGTTGCGGATGAGAAATCAACCCTCCATGTCCAGCACCAGGAATTGTATACAGCGCTATAGCCTTCACTTGTTGTTTGATTTCTTGAGCAACTGCTGGATAAACGAGGATCGAATCCGATCCTGTAATCAACGTTATATGGCCCTTAAATTGGTTGAGGTTTTCTGGCTTTAGGTTGAGACGCTCTGGGTCATGAGCCTGATCTAGCCAAGTACGGTAACTCGCTGTCATGGTATTGCGGGCTCTTTCATCAAAAATAGTAGACCAACTGCCTGTGCCAAAGGCAACCTTTTCAATAAAATGAAACGTACCCTGTTCTATAGCGCCTTGTTCCAATAGGGTTTTGCTCTTTTGCATGTCCTCTTGTACAGCGGTTAGGATTGATTGGTATTCAGGTTTTCCCTTGAGCAACCCAAAGACAGGTGGTTCGTAAAGCACAATACTTTCAACGCGATCTGCGTGATTCGTTGCTAGTTCAATGGTGATGTTAGCACCATAGGAATGCCCAATGAAATGCGCTTTTTTGAACCCCAACTCATCCAGTAGGGCTAAAGCATCTTGTACATCCATTGATATTGTTCCTTGTTTGGTGTCAGGGGTAGAAGCACTGTGTCCACGTCTATCGTATAGGAGGATGGGATTAGGGAGGGCTTTACCCACTTCTTCTGCTACGGCTAACCACGAATTGTGATCATCCCATGATCCGTGAATAAAGACAAAGGGAGTCCCTTCCCCTTTTTTATAGCGTACAGCCAAATCCACTTCTTCAGTATGAATCAGGTGAAGAGGGGTGTTTGCAAGGGTGAAATACGCTTGATCTGTAGTTGTTTGCGCATGAAGCTCAACAGTGAAGAGGAAAACGAGGCCGAAAACGAGACGGAGCATGCGTTGATATTGAAATAGAAACATAATAGTATCTTATTGAGATTAATTATAAATAACGAAGTTAAGTAAAAAAAGAAGAGGAGGGAGCTCTTTTGTTTGCTATTCCTATGGAGCTGTGAAAATAATAGGGTGGAACAGCGGATGTCTTTTTTTTGAATCCCTTTTTAAGTAAATTTGTTGATAGAATTTGACTTTAATGGGGGATAGTATGACAGTACTAACTGTTTTAAGTAAAAGATAGAAACGAAGACTATGGGATTTTTAGATCGATTTAAAAAGAAACAGCAGCAACAGCCAACCAAAGATCAGTTGACTTTGGAGGAGATTTTAGAACAGGCATCATCTGATCCTACCTATCGCATTGAATTCTACAACCGATTACTAACGGATGAATTGGTTATCTTGACGCAAAATCCAAATTTTCAAGCAGGAAGACATACTTTAGAACAAGAGGCAACGGTCAATATTGTTTCCTATGCAGATGGTAAAATTCCGGTATTCACTTCTATAGATCGAATTTTTGATAAAGGGGTGATTACGGAAGAAGTGGAATATATGCAGCTGACAGGTAAGAATTTATTTGATCTTGCACAAGGAGCGACGTTTGTACTCAATCCTTATTCAGACTACGGAAAGGAACTGATACCAGAAGAAATTGAACGACTGTTACAGGGGACTATTACGGCTACTGGAAAAACGATTACTGTAGAAAAGGAAACCCAGGTTCAGCTGGGACAACCAGCAAAGTATCCCACTGCAATTGTAAAGGCGTTAAGTGAATTTTTTGCAACACGCCCACTGGTGAAAGCAGCTTATTTGGGTTGGATTTACGATCCAGAAAGCGGCGAATTACCTCATTATATTATGGGAATTGATGCGGATGGAGCGGTACAAGAACTGACACAAGAAGCGGGTTTTGTCGCACAACAATTTTTAAAAGAACACGAGTTTATTGACTTTGTTCAAATAGACGATAGTCCGTTAAGTAATTATTTTACAGAACAAACCACTCCTTTTTATCAACGAAAGGAATAGGTAAGTTTTCATGCGCTTTGTCCTGATCCCACGGATTTTAGGTGGAAATCCGCGCCATCGGATCAAGGTAAAAAAGCCTATTTTTTATTGCCAATTCAATTCAATTGCTGAACTTTGAATAAACACCCTTAGGTATGATAGACAATCAAATTAATGCAGATGAATTTGTTTCTAAATTCATGGATATGAGTCGGAATCATTTGACCTATATTCAAACGCCAATTAAAATTTTTGCCCTTAAGGATATTGCACCTTACCTTAAAATTCCAATTCCGCCTATTTTCTTTGGGTACAATTTATTGATTCACCTGACCAAAGGCTATTTTACCCAACGCATTGGATCAACGATATTTACCGTAGAAGCACCTGCTGTTTTGCTGTGTAACTATGGCTATATTTCGGCTATTGAGTCTGTGGATAAATCGGCAGAAGGCTATTGTGTGTTGATTAAAGAACACGCCATGACCTCTATGTTTCGCGAAACCCAGATCTTGAATATTTTTACCATCTCGCCTTTGCTCAATCTCGATGCGCAAAATAGTGCGGCACTCAGCAGTCTACTCGATTTATTGTATAGTGAGATTCACAGCGATAAACCCTATAAAGAGCTGTATGAGAGTTTGTTCAAAACCATTGCTTTGATGGTGATTAAGTTGTCGGATTCGACACGATCTATTGAGCGTAAGCAAGAGATTGCCATTGCATTCAAACAACTCGTTCATTTACACTTTAACAAGCATAAGACCGTAGATTTTTATGCCGATCAACTCAAGGTGTCCATCAATTATTTGAATCGCTGTGTTTCTGCCGTGTATCAAAAATCATCCAAGCAACTCATCTTGGAAATCGCCATTATTCACAGCCAACTTTTACTGCTGGAAACCAACAAGAGCATTGCTACGATTGCCTATGAACTCGATTTTGTCGATCCCTCTTATTTTGCTCGACTTTTTAAAAAACACGTGGGTATTACGCCTTCAGAATACAGAAAAATATAACCTCAACGGTATTGTAAAGATGCACGATTTGTCCTAGTATTAATCTGAACTATCATATTTGTTTCGTAATCAGCTTCTTATATTTGTTCAAAGTAGGGTTTGATCGTTTTTGTCCTTTTGGATGAAGAAAAGATTTACTTAATTTTCTGTACCTAGGAAAAGAAACCGTCAAACTGCTGCGGATTTTTAATTGAAAAAAGGAGTATAGTTATGCAGGCAGTAATAGAACACATCGATTTTAGTACCTATATCGCAGAATTTAAGAAGCGATTAAAATATTTATTTCGCGAAAAATACAATTATAATGATATGGGATTAACCCGTGATTTTCCCACTGAATTGATGGAGGAAATCATGGAGGAAAAACCATTAGCAGTTGCTATTCCGACTGAGCATGGCGGGCGAGGTGTACAAGTAAAAGAGTGTTTGCAAATACTTGCAGCTGCTTCGTATGAGTCGTTGCCCTTGTCGTTGATGTTTGGAATTAACATTGCGCTCTTTTTGGAACCCCTTGCCAAATATGGACAACCAGCTGTGCAACAACGCGTATTTCAACAGTTTATGGAAAACAAAGCCATGGGTGGTTTAATGATTACAGAAAAAGCGCATGGGAGTGATGCCTTGAATATGAAAACAGCCTTTCAGCACAAAGAGGGCCTGTTTCACATTAAGGGACAAAAACACTGGCAAGGCTTGAGTGGTGCTGCCGATTTTTGGTTGGTAACCGCAAGAGAGACTAAACCCAATGGCGAATTATCTCGCGATATTGACTTTTTTGTTTCTGAAAACAACAGAGCAGATCAACATATTCCGATGACGCATCGCTACAATAACCTCGGACTGTATGCCATTCCCTATGGAATCAACGAAATTGATATTGCCGTTCCTTCGGAACAAAAATTAGTAACGGAAAGCACGGGAATTAAACTAATGCTCGATACGCTACACCGCAGTCGTTTGCAATTTCCAGGGATGGGATTGGGCTTTATTCAACGATTGTTAGACGAGTCTTTGGCGCATTGTCAGGAAAGACAAGTAGGAGGCGTTTCCCTGTTGAGTATTGATTCGGTGAAAAATCAAATTGCCAAGATTCAAGCAGCTTATACGCTGTGTTCGGGTATGTGTTTTTTTAGCGTGGAAACCAGTGGCATTGAGCACGATTTAGCTTCGATGAGTATTGAGGCCAATGTACTCAAAGCGGTTGTGACGGATTTAATGCAAGAATCAGCTCAAATTAGCTTGCAATTAGCAGGGGCGAATGGATATCGCTTGGACCATATTGCTGGGCGATCATTAGTAGACTGTAGACCTTTCCAAATTTTTGAGGGATCCAATGAAATGCTGTATACGCAAATAGCTGAGGGAATTGTCAAATTGATGCGCAAGGCCAAGGAAACCAATTTATACCGCTTTTTACAAGGATATGAACGCACCAATGAAAGTGTGGATTTATTTCGTACCTACTTTGATTTTACGGTGGACAGCACAGTTAAACAACGCAATATGTTGCTGATAGGCAAGATGCTTTCTCGTGTGATTAGCTTTCAGTTTGTGTTGGAAATGGACGATTTTAACCCCCAACTCGTAGAAATTACCCGTCAACAGGTGGAAGCGGACTTAGCTGCTTTTTATGGACAGTTTAAAACCCAAAATGATGTAGATCCTATTTTGGATTATCAAGTCAATTCAGATTGGACGCGTTTCTAAACAAAGGCGTATCCTCTTCTACATACAAACTAAAGCGGGTGTTCCGAAAGGGCATCCGCTTTATTTTTTTGACTTCGTTGTTCACTGTCAACTAAACCGTCAATGTGTGGTTTTACATGGAAAATAGGTCTTTTATGGTCTTCATTGGTAAAAACATTTTACCAGAAGTAGGTAACAAAATAAAACCGTATTGTGCGTAAAAACTTTGTGCTTGTACATCAATGGGATCGACAATAACGGCTATTGATCCTAAATTTTCTGAAACAGATAAGCTTCGATTTAGCGCATCTAAGAGTATGATTTCCCCAAACCCTTGTCCTTTTATGCTTAGGTCAATGGCTAATCGACCTAAAAGAATAGTAGGAAGTTCGATATAACTCGGAGGAAGCTTCTTTACTAAATCCGCAGAAAATTCTTCCCTTTTGATTGAATTAGCAGATAAAGTATAGTAGCCCTTGACGGTATTACTGTCGTCAATTAGTACAAAACAAGCAGATAAATCGCGATTTACATCTTGTTTGGCTTGTTTTCTTATGTAATTATCTAAAAGATCATACCCGCAGGTAAATGTTGATTTCGCATGTTTTTTGTCAAGGCTCGTTATTCTCACTGTCATGGGATTCAATAAAATTTAAATAATTTGATTGAGCCTTTTTAAGTTTTGCATTTGGTTTTGGAGGATTCATTATCGCATTCAAAAACACCTTTTTATCTTCATTACTCTTGAGAATTTGGTTGTTTTCAAGGATAATCTTATTGGCTTCATTGTTGATACAAAAAACAACAAATTCCGTGAGACTCTTAAAACCTTTCAATTCACTTGCTAACTTAATCAACTCCTTTTGTTCCTTGCTAATTCGAACATCAATTCTGTCATTAACTAAAGCTGCCATACTATTGATTTTTTTGATTTTACTTGATTCTATTTGACTGATTATAAATTGAATTAGTATGACAAATGTACGGATAAAATACGTACAATTATTGTTTTTTGTCTCTTATTTCAATTCGGTTAGTGCAAGAACGCACAGCACTGTAAACTGTAAAACCATGAACTGTGAACTGTGAAGGTTTACTATGAACTGTAAAGGTGAACTGTGAACTGTCAATCGTGAACTGTCAATCGTGAACTGTCAATAATGCTTGGATACTACCTCTATTGTGAGTCCATAGTGTCTCTATTAAAACAATGCTTTTTAATAGAGACACTATGGACTCATCATGGACTCACAATGGACAGATGACGGATCAAACCCAAACAATCAATAATGAAAAGTAAGTCAACTGTCAACTAAAATGTATAAATTGCCCCTGTGATTCGCCAGTCGTACTCATTCCAACTTCGGTTGGTGTAGGGCAACGGCTACGGATATAAAAACAGCTATGAGAACAATAAGATTTATCGATAGTGCTTATCCAAAAGCACATCAATTGGAAGCATTTACCTGGTCTGGTCGTTTGGATGAGGCTGGAACATTGTGGTTTGACTTACATTTAAAATCCCAAGATTACTATCGCAGTGAAGGGGAGGAGTACTTGGAGGACGAGGAGGAGGAGGGTGAAGATACGGTCTATGACAGTTGGAATTCTTGGCAATCCAAAATTGTGTGGGACAATTACCATCAGTGTACGCTATCGTCTTCGTATTGGTCCGATGAGGAGGGGATTTGTATTGGAGATGAGGAAAATCCTTTTGACTTTAAGGGATTACAAGATCGTGTTTTTGCCCTTGATACCCTGCCTTTGCCAGCAGATTGGACAGAAGAGGATGCGGCGTTTGGTATTTATTTGTTGGGCCACGATTGGTGTGCCAATCACAACCTTCAATTCACCGCCTTAGCCAACGGACTATACGACATCCAATGGAAAGGGAAAATAGCGCTAGCTTATGGCGGATTTTATGAGTATTTGCACGATTTTGAGGCTCGTATTACCGATGCAACCTTTGATGGGTTTTACTTTCCTACTGCTTGGAGCTTAGAGGAAGCAGCTCAGCGGTTTCAAAAGGTACTTCATTCATTTGAACAGTATACCTTTGTTGATCTAAACCCCAAAAGCCACAAACGGGAGTATAAATTGGCACTGCTTGCTGAGGTAAATCGCATTTAATAATGGGTAATTAACTCCAACTTTGCCTATCAAATAAGCTCCCCAAATAAAAGGTGTTAGAACAACTGAAGCCTAGTGGATTGGAGTAAGGAAGTAGAAAATAGGACGCATGAATGTAGCTGTTTACTGCCTTTTAACGCTAACTGTCCCGGTGGGCTGTTATTTGTAAAAGGGATACTAAGTCAGGGATTTTATCCGTATCTTTAAACACCAGTAAACGAAAACACCATGAAAATTGGAGCCGATGCTTTAGGCGTAAGTAAAAAAGACGCAGCTAAGATTATAAGCCTTGTGATTGTAGCCTATATCCTTTTGGGCGTGCTAATGGATTGGGTATTTGACCAAAACCTTGAGGCGTGGTACTACTATCTCGTGAAAGGCGTGCTTTTTGGTGTGTTTTTCTCTTTGGTTTTTTATTTCTTCATTAAGAAGATGACGAAGGGAATCCTGCTTAAATTAGATTTACCCCTAGAAGAGGACGAAGTCCTCGAAGCTTATGGTGTGGCCAATTTATTTTTAAACCGACAGGCTGTTGGTGGAAAGCTAGGCATCACCCAAGATTATTTACTGTTCCATTCCCATAAATTTAATTTTACAAAAAAAACGGTACGCATCGCCTTTGCCGATATACAAAGTATCAAACCGTGTAGAACCATGGGGTTGATCGACAATGGTTTAAAAGTGAATTTAGCGGATCAAACATGCCGTTTTGTCGTTAATGATCGAGTAAAATGGATGGAGTTGTTGCAGGCGAAACTCAAGTAAAAGGTCATTTTTTCCTGTGCACAACCCCTTATCATTTCCCTAATTTTCCCTCTTATTTTTACCAATAAAGCAGAAAATACACCCTATTTTTCTCAAATTATACGCGTGTTTTCCACGGCGACTTCGTAGCTTTACCTTAAATAAAATTTGATATTATGCCTTGGAATCCTACTGTATACAACCAGTTTAAATCGGTTCGTTTTTTGCCTTTTTTCGATTTGAGTGCGTTGATTCAACCCACCACATCCATGAAATCTGTTGATTTAGGCTGTGGTACGGGAGAGCAAACCGCCTTACTCGTCGAAAAGTTTGAACAAGCTACTTTTGTGGGAATTGATGCCTCTCAAGAGATGTTGGAGAAAGCCTATCCCTTAGCGTCTGATCGGTTGACTTTTAAACAACAGACCATCGAACAATTCGCCACTTCAACAGAAACCTGGGATCTCATCTTTAGCAATGCTGCCCTACAGT
>JASLHL010000306.1 GCA_030152225.1 Flavobacterium sp.
TACTCACTACTCACTACTCACTACTCACTACTCACTACTCACTACTCACTACTCACTACTCACTACTCACCACCAATCGTTCTCAAGGCTTTCTTTACGATATAGGCTGTTGCTTTAGTATTGCTTTCTTTCAGCCATCTAGCGCAAAGGTTTCGCACAAAATCAGGTTGAGTTTTACTGGCGTCATTGAGCCAATTGCCAACGCTATCTTGAACGTATTTGGCCGGGTCATTGCGCATATTTTCCAATAGAGGTAGAGCGAGTTCGGGTGTTGTTTTTAGTGTTTCAATATGGGCGCACCAAACGCCTCTCGGTCGGGTGGACTCCGTGGCAAAGCGACGTACATTTTCATCTGCGTCTAAGGTCCAGGGCGTCAAGATCGCTAAGCTCAGTTCGAGGTTGGCAATGATTGTCGGACGAACAGCCATCCAAGCGGTTTCCCGTACCCCAAAATGCGTATCCGCAGCAAAGGGTTTAATCGCTGCTAATTGTTCACTGGGACTATAGGTCGGATGAAGCCCAACCATATAGGTGGCCCAACAACGCGCCATATCAGCAGGATGATTGCTGAGAAAAGCAAATAGAGTCTGATCATTGGCTTCCATAGCTTGTACTAGTAACTGCTGACCAATTGCGGCATTTTTAGCTGTAATCGTTGGTTTTTTTAAGGCCGCTACCACTTGTAGTGTAGGAGCTAGATAGGCTCGTTTATTGGCTTGTTGTAATACCGTTTCCAATAGGATAGCTAAGTCGATGGCTAACCATTCAACTAAATTGGCTGTTTCTATTTCCCCTCTGTTTAATTGTTCTAAAAGGGCAGGAGGAATCCCTGCTATGGTTTTAGAACCTTTTCTCTTCGTCTGATCCATGGCTTTTTGGTATGATGCAACAAAGATTATCATCTTTTTTGGTTTGGACAATACCGCATAAAATTGTCCCCTAGTTTTTTTTTGTTTTTTGTTCTTTATCTCACTGATTTTTTATTTTGTTTTGGTGTTCGATGAATCTACGCTACGCTTCGATTTCCCATCTCCCTTTTCCCATCTCCCTTTTCCTCTAAGTTTTGGTGCCGACCCCCAAAAAACACCAATCTCATTAAATAAAATTGAATAAACGAATTGAACGTAAGGGGTTAATGCTTTAGTTTAATGAATTTTAACTTTTATTATGTAAAAAGGGTGATTTTTTAAGGGAGGGAGGAAATGCTATTTGCTTAAAAATAATAAAAGGAATGCTGTACATAATGGTTAAAAAATGTACCTTTGTGTGCTTAGGGAGAAGCTTAGGCTAAAAACACCTTACTTTTTTATCTGAATTTTTAAGTAATAAGAAAGTAATAAAAAAATGAAAAAGGAATATAAGATTGCTGTTATAGGGCAAGGCTACGTAGGTTTGCCTTTGGCGCTAGCGTTTTCAAAACACTATCCTGTAGTAGGCTTTGACATCAATGCTAAACGCATTGCTAGCTTGCTAAACGCACAAGATGATACCAAAGAAGCAGACGAAGAGCAGCTGAGGGTATCGCTAATTGCCTACCAGACTTCTGGGGGAATCAAGGGCTATTTACCTAGTTGTGAAATCAAGGACTTAGCTGATGCTACTGTATTTATCATTACAGTTCCCACGCCAATTAATCAATTCAATGCACCCGATTTATCCCCTTTAAAAAGTGCTTCTCGCTTGGTGGGAGAGGTGCTCAAACCCAACGATATTGTGATCTATGAATCTACTGTATATCCTGGATGTACAGAAGAGGAGTGTATCCCCGTTTTAGAAGCAACGTCGAAGTTGCAATTCAACCAAGACTTTTACGTAGGCTATTCCCCAGAGCGAATCAATCCTGGAGATAAAGTCAATACCTTAGAAACCATTGTCAAAGTAACCTCAGGAAGTACACCAGAAGTTGCAGAAGAAATCGATCAGTTATACCAGCAAATTATCTATGCCGGTACTCATAAAGCAACGTCCATTAAAGTTGCTGAAGCCGCTAAAGTCATTGAAAATGCCCAGCGCGATGTCAATATCTCCTTCGTCAATGAATTGGCGTTGATCTTTGATCGCATTGGCATTGATACACAAGAAGTGTTGGAAGCGGCAGGGACGAAGTTTAATTTTCTCAAATTTAAACCAGGCTTAGTCGGTGGACACTGTATTTCTGTTGATCCGTATTACCTCGCACATAAGGCCATTCAATTGGGGTATTATCCCGATGTCATCCTTTCTGGTCGACGTGTAAACGATGAAATTCCCGTATTTATTGCCAGCAAAGTGGTCAAGCTCATGGTGCAGAAAAACATCAATGTCAGCCAGGCCAAGGTGTTGCTGTTGGGCTTTGCTTTCAAAGAAAACTGTCCCGATACCCGCAATACCAAAGTAGCGAATATATACGAAGAGTTGGTGTCTTATGGCATTGAAGTAGCGGTATGTGATCCTTGGGTAAATCCACAAGAGGTGAAAGAGGAGTACGATATCGATTTAATTTCGTCTCAAGACATCATACAACAACAATATGATGCCGTTGTGTTAACCACGGCGCATCGCGAATTCGATAAATTTAACGTCAGCCAACTAGTACATCCGACTGGTGTGGTATTCGATACCAAAAGTGTATTGGATCAAGACAAAGTAGATAGTAGATTATAAAAGAGTAGATTCAAGTTATTAAATGAAAAGTATTACTAAAATTTGTTGTGTAGGTGCAGGTTATGTTGGAGGTCCAACCATGGCTGTTATTGCGCAGAAAAACCCGCACATTCAAATTACTGTAGTGGATATCAATGAAGCGCGTATTCAGGCGTGGAATAACGAGGACTTGGATCAGTTGCCGATTTACGAACCTGGTTTAGACGCTGTGGTGGCAGAAGCAAGAGGGCGTAACTTATTTTTTGATACCAACGTCGATCAAGCCATTGACGAAGCCGATATGATCTTTATTTCGGTCAATACCCCAACCAAAACCTATGGAAAAGGCAAGGGAATGGCGGCTGATTTAAAATACATCGAATTGTGTGCGCGTCAAATTGCACGCGTAGCCAAAACAGATAAAATAGTCGTAGAAAAATCGACTTTACCCGTGCGTACCGCACAGGCGATTAAGCGCATCTTAGATCAAACGGGTAATGGGGTAGAGTTTCAAATCCTATCCAATCCAGAGTTTTTAGCAGAAGGTACAGCGATTCAGGATTTGATGAATCCCGATCGCGTATTGATAGGAGGTGAAGAAACAGCAAAGGGAAAAGAAGCGATAGAAGCTTTGGCTGCTATCTATGGTGCTTGGGTTCCCCAAGGGCGTATTTTGCGCACCAATGTATGGTCATCCGAATTGTCCAAACTAACGGCTAATGCCTTCTTAGCCCAACGCGTGTCTTCCATCAATGCGATTTCTGCCCTGTGTGAAGCATCAGGTGCTGATGTTAGCGAAGTTGCCCGTGCCATCGGAACCGATAGCCGCATTGGAAGTAAATTCTTACAAGCTTCTGTTGGTTTTGGAGGATCTTGCTTTCAAAAGGACATTCTCAACTTGGTGTATATCGCAAAAACTTATGGCTTAGAGGAAGTAGCCAACTATTGGGAACAAGTAATCCTGATGAATGACTACCAAAAACGCCGTTTTGCTGAGAATATTGTGAGTACGCTATTCAATACGGTAAACGATAAACAGATTGCCTTCTTGGGTTGGGCGTTCAAAAAGGACACCAATGATACGCGCGAATCAGCCGCTATATATGTAGCA
>JASLHL010000004.1 GCA_030152225.1 Flavobacterium sp.
TCTACGCGAATATCACCACCCAATAGATTGATGAGGCGTTTAGAAATATTTAATCCTAGCCCCGTTCCTCCGAAACGCTTTTCAATACCTGCATTAGCCTGACTAAATTCTTTGAAAATATTTTCAATTTGATTTTGTTCAATACCAATACCTGTGTCGATAACTTTGATTTCGATCTGATCGTCTAATTTAATTGCTTCAAGGAAAACACCCCCTTGTTGTGTGAATTTTATAGCATTGGTAATGAGGTTGGTAACAATTTGTTTTAAGCGATAAGGATCAGAGATAAAAGAATTGTCTAAGGCTTGATCCACCGTCCATTTCAGCTTGATTTTTTTATTGTCTGCATTGGGAACTAGAGGCGCACAGATGCTCTCAATTAGTTCTTTCGGATTAAATGCCTTTTCTTGAATGCTAATTTTATTGTTTTCTAATTTAGAAAAGTCAGTTAAATCATTGATTAAGTTGGCAATATACTGTGTGGAGCTTTGTATATTGTTGAGGTATTGTTTTTGTTTTTTGTTTAGTTCCGTATTTTCTAAAAGAGTAGAAAAACCAATTAAACTACCTAGAGGGGTTTGCAAATCGTGTGTTACCGTAGCAAATAGCATGGTTTTACTGCGAAGTAGAACTTCTCTTTCTTGGTTTAATTGCTCTAGTTTTACACGGTATTCTTGCGTTTGGTTGATGTCTTTGATGATGATCCAGCCCAAAATAATAATGACAAAAAGCGCTGATCCACCAATGTAAGCAATATTGGTCGATGCAGTGCTAATACGCGCTTTGGACTCGTTGATGTTTTGGTAAGAGAGTGAGAGTAAATTATGCTCAATACTCTCTAAGATCTTGCGCAATTCATTGGTGATATTCTTGTTCTCGAGAATTAGTTTTTGTTCTTCTTTTAATAAGTTGGCTTGTTGTTGATTGACTTTTTGTTGTGCTTGTAAGATAATATTTTCCATCGCACTAATGATAGAGTCCGTTACATTGGGATAGTTGATTGTTTTGGTAATGGTATCCGTATGGTCTCCTTTAAATAGACGTGCCCAACCACTTCGCTTTTCCTTTTCTTTGGTTTGAATGACGATTGGTTCAATTTTCTTTTGGATTTCATCGCGTATGTCGTAAATCTTGTCGATTGCCTCACTGTAGTTGCGATCCTCATTGATTTCTTTTCGCGCTTTAATGATATTGTTGAAACTGACTTTTTTCTTTTTCAGTAAATCTTGTACCAAATCGATTTTTTGATGAATAGCCTTATCGGTGGTTGTCAATTTGATTTGCTCAATTTGATTGACTAAGGTATCTAAATGTGAATAGTAGCTTTTGATGTCTTTGTTGTTTCCCGTAACGATGGCATTTCGACTGTAAATCTCAGAAGAATACAGGTTGTTTAAGGTACTACTAACAAGGAAAATTTTGTTGTTTTCTTTGACTACTTGCTCTTCAGGTAAAGTGAATTTTTTTGCCTCTTTATAGATGTAAAAACCCGAGAAGAAAACAGCTCCTAGTAGGATTATATACAAGAATATGATTTTTATTTTAATCGATTTTGAGGGTTTCATCCAGTAACAGTGTTTGAATTGAGTTACAAATGTACAAAATGTTAGTTGTCCTTGGTGTGTTTTCGCTTGGCTTGTAAAAAGGAAAATAAAACAGCACAAGAAATAAGGAGGTAGGGTTGATAATTATTTTTTTATTCGTTGTTTTTTTTATTGGATGTACAAATAAAAGTTGATTATATTTTGATATTCGGTATAAATGGTTAACTTTAGTGTAAATATGGAAATGATGATTTTATTTAAGAGCTAGATTGTCCTTTTATTTAGGCAATCTTTATGTTTAATCAATTAAAACTGTACGTTATGGCAAAAAATGATTTATTTAAGAAAGATTGGTTAGATATTGTATTTGCAGGCAGAAATAAGCAATATGGCGCCTACAAATTGCGTTTAGAGAGCCCAAGAACAACTCTTTTTGCCTTAGGCAGTGGATTGTGTTTATTTGCTTTGGTATTTGTGGCACCAGCGGCTATTTCTTCTTTTTTTGAAGAAGAAAATGAATATGCTGGAGGAGAAATTACGTATTGTGAGTTTGGTTTTATAGATGAGCCACTGGAACTTGTCGATGTTGATTTGCCAAAAATAGAGGAAGAAGAAGTGAAACCACTAGTAGATGAACGTAAAACAGAGGAGGCTAGTGCGCCTGCTTCTAGTATAGATGTCGAGCGATTCACAACCTTAGAAATAGCAGCAGCAGATGAAATTACGGAGGAACTGGCCAAACAAGAAAATTTAATCGATGCCTTAATTGGCAGTGAGTCTATTAAAGGCAATGAGGAGGGAACTGTTTTAATCAAGGAAAAAGCGGGAGATCGCATTGATGTTTTAGATGAAAGTGAAGGTGAAGAAGCTGATGGAGGAAATGCGATTTATCGCGTGACAACAGAAAGTGCCGCACCAATGGAAGGATTGGCTAATTTTAGCAAGAGCTTTATTATAAAATTCCGTGAAATACACCTGCCTAATGCGGCAGGTAAAGTACAAGTAATCTTGTCTTTTGTTGTTGAGAAAGACGGAAGTATTACCGATATCAAAGTTTTACGTGATCCTGGTTATGGAGCGGGAAAAGAAGCGGTTCGCGTATTGAAAACAATGCCTAAATGGAAACCTGCTCGTCAGGATAATCGCACAGTTCGATCTCAATTCACTTTGCCAATTACCATTCAAGTACAATAAGGTGATAGAGATAAATTGATAGATAGGTTTACTAAAAAAATAAAAGCGATCCTTGGATCGCTTTTATTGTATATACTGTTGGGGTTAGTCTCTCGAAATACCTCTTGAAATAACAATTTTTTGAATTTCAGAAGTTCCTTCATAAATCTGTGTAATTTTTGCATCACGCATCATACGCTCTACATGGTATTCTCTTACATACCCATTACCACCGTGAATCTGTACGGCTTCAACTGTTGTATCCATCGCTGTTTTAGAAGCAAATAATTTTGCCATAGCCCCAGAAATAGAGATGTCTTGTCCAGCATCTTTTTCAGCCGCCGCTTTTAAACACAACATACGAGCTGCGGAAATATTCGTTGCCATATCAGCTAATTTGAAAGCAATCGCTTGGTGGTTGATAATTTCCGTTCCAAATGCTTTGCGTTCTTTGGCGTATTTTAATGATAACTCATAGGCTCCTTGAGCAATACCTAAAGCTTGTGATGCAATTCCGATACGACCGCCATTTAAAACATTCATGGCAAAAGCAAAACCAAATCCATCTGCTCCAATTCTGTTTTCTTTTGGTACTTTGACATCTGTAAAAAGTAAGGTATGCGTGTCAGAACCACGGATTCCCATTTTTTGTTCTTTTGCTCCAATATCGAATCCAGGTAACCCTTTTTCTACGATGAAAGCATTAATTCCCTTGTGTTTCTTTTCTGGATTTGTTTGTGCAATAACAATGTAAAAAGAAGCAGTACTACCATTGGTGATCCAGTTTTTTGTACCGTTCAACAAGTAGTAATCACCCATGTCAACTGCTGTTGTCTTCTGAGAAGTAGCATCAGATCCCGCTTCAGGTTCAGATAAACAAAAAGCACCAATAGCCGCTCCAGATGCCACTGGAGTTAAGTACTTTTGCTTTTGCTCTTCATTGGCATATTTCTCTAAACCTGCACAAACTAAAGAGTTATTAACAGATAAAACGACAGCTGTTGAAGCATCAACTTTAGCAATTTCTTCCATTGCTAATACATAAGATACACTATCTAAGCCACTTCCGCCGTATTTTGGATCAACCATCATACCTAAGAAACCAAGTTCTCCTAATTTTTTTATTTGTTCTGTTGGGAAAATTTGGTGTTCATCTCTTTCAATAACCCCAGGTAATAATTCAGTCTGTGCAAAATCGCGAGCAGCCTGTTGAATCATTAGTTGTTCTTCTGTTAATTTAAAATCCATCGAGTATTTATTTTATCCTTTGTAATCTTGAAATTTATAAGTTCAAATATAGCGGAATATTATCAAATATTCAATTTCTATGCTTAAATTTATACCTATGAAAAATAGTCAATATCACGTTATTGGAATCATGTCCGGGACTTCTTTAGATGGGGTTGATCTGGTTTATGTTACACTCTCTGTCAAACAAAATATTTGGTCTTTTGAATTGGTAAAAGGGCAAACAGTGGCCTATTCAGCTGAGTGGAGAGCTAAGCTAAAATCAGCCCTTGGATTGAATAAAAAAGGGTTAGATCAATTGGACGAACAGTATACTGTTCATTTAGCTAGTATCATTACTGCTTTTATTCAAGAGAATGCCTTAGAAACGGTTGATTTCGTTTGTTCGCATGGACATACAATCTTACACCGTCCAGATTTGGGCTATACGGTTCAAATAGGTAATTTATCTCTTTTGGCAGATTTAGTTCAACATAAGGTAGTTTGTGATTTTCGCGTGCAGGACGTGCTGTTAGGTGGCCAAGGAGCACCTTTAGTTCCCATTGGAGATCGCCTGCTTTTTAGCGAATATACTGCTTGTCTGAATTTGGGTGGTTTTGCCAATGTTTCCTATGAAAATGCACTGAATTACCGCATTGCTTTCGATTTGTGTCCTGTTAATGTGTTACTAAATGAACAAGCAAATAAATTGGGTCTCCTATATGATCCTGAGGGAACAAAAGCGCAAACGGGAACCGTTTGTCAGCCTTTGTTAGAGGCACTAAATGCGTTAGACTACTATGCGAAAACGCCTCCAAAATCATTGGGAGTGGAATTTGTTGGAAGTAATATTCAACCGCTTTTGGCTTTGTATCCCCTGTGTCCAGAAGATTATTTAGCCACATTTGTCGAACATATTGCCATGCAAATTGCCGCGGGAATCCAATTGCCTAAGCAGTCAAAGATATTGGTGACCGGTGGTGGCGCGTTTAATACGTATCTTATGAGTCGTCTTGCGTTTTACGCTCCTTCTTATGTGTTTGTGGTTCCTGATCCTTTAGTAGTGAATTACAAAGAAGCGTTGATTTTTGCTTTGTTAGGCGTGCTCAAAGTGAGAGATGAAGTCAATACCTTAGCCAGTGTAACAGGAGCACAGTATGACCACAGTGCGGGAGTAATCTACACTATTTTTGATCCAGTGTGGTAAGAAAAATGATAAAACAAAAAATGGCGTAATGAATAGGGAAAAAGTGTTCTTTCTGTTTTTTAATGTTAATCCATTTGCGTGACACTTTGAAAACACCCTATATTTGGTGCGTTTTACTGGTATAGTGGACCTAAAATGTGCTGCTGTAGCAAGAAAACAACCATACAGTAAAATAAGTAGTAACAACAATACCGGATTGCGATCCTCTTTTGACCTATGACCTATCAAGAAACCGTTTCGTGGATGTTCGAACAATTGCCCATGTATCAACAACAAGGAGCTGTGGCATATAAAGCAGATTTATCGAATATAGAGAAACTAAGTGCCCATTTGAATCATCCAGAAAAGCAACTAAAAACCTTGCATATAGCAGGAACAAATGGAAAAGGATCAACGTCGTCTATGTTGGCATCCATTCTGCAAGAAGCAGGATATAAGGTGGGATTGTACACTTCCCCTCATTTAAAAGATTTTAGAGAGCGTATTAAGATTAATGGAGTAGAAATTACAGAAGCCTTTGTTGTTGATTTTATTGCTGCAAATCGAGCATTTTTTGAAAGGGAGTCGCTTAGCTTTTTCGAAATGACCGTAGGCATGGCCTTTGCATATTTCAAAGAGGAGCAGGTAGATATTGCCGTGATCGAAGTAGGTATGGGAGGACGATTAGACGCGACGAATATTATCACGCCTTTGGTATCCGTGATTACGAATATAGGGAAAGATCACGTTGCATTTTTAGGCGATACGTTAGCGGCTATTGCGGGAGAGAAAGCGGGAATTATAAAAAAAGGAGTACCCGTTGTTGTAGGTGAGTATGTGGACGAAACCAAACAGGTATTTGTGTCCAAAGCAGAACAAATGGGAAGTCCGATTTATTTTGCTCAAGATACCTATGCGTCGAATGCCTATACATCAGATTTAAAAGGAAGCTATCAGCAAAAGAATATACGCACCGTTCGTCAAACGATCGAATTGTTGCGTAGAGATTTTGTGATCACTGAGGAAGAGGAAAAAAATGGATTAAATCAGGTTGTAGCTACTACTAATTTGCAAGGGCGTTGGCAAATTTTACAAGAAAATCCGAAGATAATTGCAGATACGGCACACAATGAACATGGACTGTCGATTGTCATGGAGCAATTGAAAACAGAAAAATACAATCAATTATACCTTGTTTTTGGGGTCGTAAACGATAAAGATTTGCAAGGAGTGCTTCCTCTTTTACCAAAAGAAGCAAAATATTTCTTTGCGAAGCCAACTATTTTTCGTGGACTTGATGCAAGTATTTTAGCAGAAAAAGCAAGGGAATTTGGATTGGATGGTGTTGTTTGTGATTCAATACCAGAAGCTTATGCAAAAGCGAAGAGAGAAGCGAAGGCGGAAGACTTGATTTATATAGGAGGAAGCACCTTTGTTGTAGCAGAAATTTTATAAAAAAAAGTTCCAAAAAGCTTGCAAACATAAAATCCCGTCGTATATTTGCACCCGTAATCAACACATGATTACACGTTCATAAAGAAAGGGCGATTAGCTCAGCTGGTTCAGAGCATCTCGTTTACACCGAGAGGGTCGGGGGTTCGAATCCCTCATCGCCCACAACTTTTTCTTACATATTGAA
>JASLHL010000023.1 GCA_030152225.1 Flavobacterium sp.
GATGTGATCAACAACTTTGAGGACATCATCAACAATACCGAAGTCCAAGAGATCTTAAATACGATCATCGTTAAAAACGGCGGAAACGTACACTTTGACGGTACCTCTTTTACCTATATTGATGCAACAGGAGATACACAGACCATTGATCTGGAAGCCCTTGTTAAGGCCAATGAAACCCTAACGACCTTAGTTGCAGATGCCGATGGCAACGGACAATACACCTATAAGAATGAGGCAGGTACTGAGGTAGTGATTGACGTACAGGCCGATGTGATCAACAACTTTGAGGACATCATCAACAATACCGAAGTCCAAGAGATCTTAAATACGATCATCGTTAAAAACGGCGGAAACGTACATTATGACGGCACGTCTTTTACCTATATTGATGCAACAGGAGATACGCAGACCATTGATCTGGAAGCCCTTGTTAAGGCCAATGAAACGCTAACGACCTTAGTTAATGTAGAAACTATTATTACAGGAGAAGATGGAGATGAAATAAAAGTGTATTCATTGACCTATACAGATGAGAGAGGGGGAGAAAATCCGATTGACATTGAAGTATTAGTTAAAGGAAATGAGACTATTACATCATTGGTATATGATCCAACGGAACATGTATTATCCTATACCAATGAGTTAGGAGAAGTCACGACCTTGAAATTAAAAGAGCTAGTAGAAGGTGGAGAGTCTTTGACAAAATTAGAGTTCGACGCCAGTAATAATACCTTGCTGTATACAGATGAAAATCAGGTGATTCATACGATAGAGATTGATTCAATCAATCAACACCCTTGGTTGGATTCAGACACACATAAAACGGCGACTTCTCCTAGTGCAGATATTTATACCAAAGGATGGGTAGGCATCGGATTCACAGAACCTTCAGGTGCGCTGAGTGAGCGATTAAGGGTGAATGGAAGTATTACAGCAGTGAATAGCTATTATGCGGATTATGTTTTTGAAAATTATTTTGATGGATTCTCTTCCTTAAAATACGATTACCAATTCAAAACCTTAGATGTGGTAGAAGAATTTATTAAAGAAAATCGTCATTTACCTGGAATAACACCAATTCACAAGTTAAGTAAATCGGAAGATGGATATGCATTTAATGTATCTGAATTATCAGTACAGCTCTTAGAAAAAACAGAGGAATTATACTTGCATATCATCGATCAAAATAAAGAATTAGAAGAAAAAGAAGCGAGAATTAGAGAATTGGAACAAGTTAATCAAAGCATACTTGAGAAAGTAGAACGACTAGAGCAAACGCTTTTGGAGTTCATGCAAAAAACTAACTTTTAAAAACAGATAACTATGCATAATACGAATTTGATATATAAAAGATTCAAGCAAGGATTCGCCTGCTTGTTGATCCTGTTCATGGGAGTTTTTTCAGGGATAGCTCAAACCCATATGACAAAAATAAAAGATGGAACTATTTCAGGAACCACAGCTACACCTGGTTTGGGGGTGATTTTGGAATTAGAGAGCGCCAATAAAGGATTTTTAACTCCTCGATTGACCACACAGCAACGAGATGCAATTGTTCTAGCTAATCGAACAGATGGCTTGTTGATTTACAATAAAACTACGGGTTGTTTCAACTATTGGAGTGACGCGCAAGAAGTGTGGCTAAGTATCTGTGGAACACCACCGCCCGCTGTTTTTGAAATCGATCAACTCCAATGTGACGCTGTAGCAGCTCATGGAATATTGAAACAAGGAGAGTTCTTAACTGCCTCCAATTATGTAACTATCCCAGTTACTGTTACCCAACCCGGAACTTATGAAGTAACTGCCTTAACAGATAACGGTTACTACTTTACTACCAGTGGTACATTTCCTGCTGCGGGTACTTATACCTTAGTTTTACAAGGTGTAGGGACTCCAAATATTGGGTATAGTGCTGGAGAACAAGGCGATTTATTAACCATTTCGCTGAATAACAAAGTTGCTAGTTGTCAACACTATGCTTTTGTCGAAAATGCGGCAGTTAGCTATACGATCAATTGTGATCAAGTACAAGTTTTAGGTGACTATAGAATCGGAATGAGACTTGTGTCAACAAATAAGATGGTCTTAACTGTAGATGTAACCTCTACAGGATATTGGAGTATCACAACCAATACAGTAAATGGCTATTCGTTTAGAGGTTCAGGAAGCTTTACGTCCACAGGCGAACAAGAAATTGTCTTATTAGGTACAGGAGCTCCTATACAATCGGGAATTAACCTATTTAACTTTACAACGAATTCAGATGTGACTACTAGATCATCTTGTACAGATATTAGTGTTACTGTAAATGAAATTAGCTACAAAGTCGATTGTTCAAATGTTTCTTTTACAGGTGTTTTCAAGCAAGATGAAACACTGACAGCTTCGCATACAGCCAAACTTTCCGTAGAAATTCGCTCAACAGGAGAAACAATCCTCGAGACCAATACCGTTAATGGAGTTTATTTCACGTCAGGACCACTTTCTTTTGATGAGTTAATTACAAGAGAAGTTGTTCTAACAGCGGTAGGTACACCAGTAGAAGCAGGTTCTTTTGAATATGTGCTTCAAGCTCAGACGGGTATGGAGGCAATTTGTTCCTTTGAATTAACCGTAATTGCACAGCCTGTGGCTTATACAATGCAATGTACTTCTATTGAAATGCTTGGTAATTATGCCCCAGGTGTACCTATGATTGCCAACAACTTAATGTTTGTACAAGTGAATGTCACCTATCCAGGGCCTTATACCATTACAACCAATATGGTTAATGGAATTAAATTCGAAAAAAGTGGTGTCTTCGAACAAACAGGTATGCAAACGGTAGCACTTGTTGGACAAGGAATTCCAATAAGTGGCGGTGTACATCGATATACAATCACTACAAATAGTGCCTTAGGAGGAAATACGTGTAATAAAAATGTAGAATTCTTATATCGCACAATGAAAGTATTGGGATTAGGTTCATTAGGATACCAACCTGGTTCTGCTGATGCTGGATACTCTGTAGGTACAATGTTAAAAACACCAGCTAACTTTGGACCAAATGGAATTGTACAAGTCGATCGAGTGGAAGTAATTGATGGAGGAACAAGTCAAGGAAATGCCTTGAAAAATTTTATCAATAACAATAAAATTGACATTATTGTCGTGGGATATAACTATCGTCCTAGTGCAGCAAGTATCGCCATATTAAGTGATTTTGTGAAAAATAAAAAAGGAGTTCTATTCCATGGACAAGAAAATGATGTAGCAGGGGCTCGTGATCTAATTAATTCAATCGCATATTCCGCAGCTACTAACGTGTCTGAAACGAAGAAAGTTTGGGTTAATCCAATTATTACAAGTACAGATCCAATGCTAGATGGACCTTTTGGAAATATTGTTGGAAAAGCATTAGGAGGCGATTTAGATAACTCCCTTTATGTAACAGGCTATTCGAATGAGTTTACTAGTTTAGCCTATCAAAATGGTGATCCGAGTCGATCTTGGGCGTTGAAACACAATACGCTTGGTTTTGTATTTATCGGAGATGGTGGATGGGTAGCAGGAAATGTGAGTAATACATCCGATTATAAATGGCCTGCACCAAGAACTTCAGGTGGAGCTCCAATTAGTAAAATGTACTATGGAGGAGTTGTCGTATACAATAGTATTTTCTATACCAATGGCTTAGCATGGGCGATGCAATACGTACAAGAAAATACGGATGTGAATTATATAATACAATAATACAAGATAAATTTTTACGAAAAAGAGAGGGTGTTCAACTTGAACACCCTCTCTTTTTTTATTAGAATACGATACGAGTAGAGCATGAAAAAGTAAATGGCAACCTTTTCGATGCAGCGGAAAAAAGAGGGGAAAAGAATCAAATGGAAAGCAATATAAAAGAGTTCAATTCTACTTTTGTCATTTATAGTAAGAAAAGCAAAGCCAAATAAATAAAATGTAAACAAAATAGAAAGAATCATAAGAGGATTCGTATTATATTTCTTTAATGTTGATTTTAGTTTAAAAAAATACAAAAAATAGCATTAAGTTTGTTTTTTATTTGTTAATACATTATTTTTGATTGTTGTTTAATGTGAAAAAGAAACAGAATAATGGAAAACAGATTAATGTTTGACTATACAAAGAGAATACTAGAAAATGTAAGTTTTGATTCCGAACTTTTTGTAAAAGAGTTCCATAAAGCCCTCCTACAAATGCTACCTTACGATGTCGATCGCTTGGAACAATGGGTAGAAGATTACGTCCAAGACAAGCCGACTTTACATCAAAAATTAAGTCAATTGGAAGTAGAAGAGGTATAAAAGTCATGCACCAAAACAATATTCATACAAATAAAAACAAGTTTGGTTACAGTTAGTTAAAGAAAAAAAAGAGAGCTTAGGCTCTCTTTTTTAGTTAACAGTTAACCAAAAAAAACCCGCTTTAAGCGGGTTTTTTCTATTAATAGTACGTATAACGTCTTACTTGTGCAATGTATTTCGCTAAGCGAATTACTTGGTGGCTATAACCGTATTCGTTGTCATACCAAACATACATCACTACGTTTTTACCATCAGCAGAAACAATAGTTGCTTTACTATCGAAGATAGCAGGTGCTGATGTCCCAACAATATCAGAAGATACTAGTTCGTTGTTCAATGAATATTTGATTTGCTCAACTAAATCACCGTTTAACGCTGCTTTTCGCATTACTTCATTTAATGCTTCAACAGATGTTTCTTTTTCGATCTCTAGGTTTAATACCACTAAGGATCCATTTGGAACAGGTACGCGGATTGCATTAGATGTCAATTTACCTGCTAATGAAGGTAAAGCTTTTGCTACAGCACTTCCTGCTCCTGTTTCTGTAATAACCATGTTTAAAGCAGCTGCTCTACCACGACGGTATTTTTTGTGCATATTATCAACCAAGTTTTGGTCATTTGTATACGCGTGGATCGTTTCTAAGTGTCCTTTTACTACACCAAAGTTATCCTCCATAACTTTTAAAATAGGTGTAATTGCATTCGTTGTACAAGATGCCGCAGACCAAATGTTTACTTCCGCTGGGTCGTATGCTGTATGGTTTACACCGTGTACAATATTTGGAACTCCTTTTCCTGGTGCTGTCAATAATACTTTTGAAGCTCCTTTTGAAGATAAGTGACGTTTTAATGCCTCTTCTGTTGTGAATGCTCCTGTGTTGTCAATAATTAACGCATTGTCAATGTCATAAGCCGTATAGTCAATCTCTTCTGGTGTACCAGCTGAAATCATGTGTACCGTTGTTCCATTGATAATTAATGCATTGTTTGCTGGATCAGCAATTACAGATCCTTCGAAATCGCCGTGAACTGAATCGTATTTTAATAAAGAAGCTCTTTTTTCTAATAAAACCGCATCATTCTTGTCACGTGTTACAATTGCTCTTAAACGCATTTGTTGTCCTTTTCCAATCTTGTTCATTAACTCGCGAGCCAATAAACGTCCAATACGACCAAAACCGTATAGTACCACATCTTTAGGAACAATTTCTCCTGTGTTCTTAGCATCTTTTAATTTGCTTACAACAAAACCTAACGCATTGCTATGCTTGTTGTCTTCCAAGTGATATTCGTAAGTTAAACGACCAATATCAATTCTTGAAGGTGGAAGATCAGCCTGTTGAATCGCTTTCGCTATCTCAACCGTATCAAAAATGTTAATCGGTTTTTCAACAAACTTAGCAGCATATTCATGTAAATTAATGATATCACTAACGCTACGGTCAATCAATTGATTGCGGAACATTAATAACTCAATAGATTTATCAAACCATAAGTCGCTTATGATCTTAATAAACTCTACACATGCTTTTCTTCTGTCTGCTTGAAAAGCCAATTCCTTTTCGTATAAACTTGTATCTTTCATATTGTGTTAGATTGTGTTGTATAAAATTAGTGCAAAAGTCCGCTTTTTTTATGAATAAAGCAAAAGTTAAATTTTGAATTAATAAACGCTACTGCCTATAAATAAAGCTTGATCAATTCACCTCTTGGTGATAAGATATCTAGTTTTGTTCGTTGATTTTCAGCTTGTTGTTTGAGTAATTTTCGAGCTTGATCAATCGAACGGATCTTTTGTCCATTGATCGCTAATAAGATTGCATTTGTTAACTCAGCTTCATACGGGAGGTATTTCTCAGCCGTTATCGCGGTAATTTTAACCCCATAGTTGATCTTGAATTTGGTCTTTTCTGCTCCGGTGAGATCGCTGAACTCAATCCCTTGGAAAACAAAACTCGTTGTATCGGCTTGCATCAGCTTGATATCTTGTTGTAGTGTTTTTGCCTGTCTTTGAAGGGTTAAGTGAACAACATCACCTGGACGTTTGGTATTGAGCACATTTTTGATGTCGACAAAAGAAGAAATGGACTTGCCATTGATCGCTGTAATCACATCACCTTGTTGTAGTTGTACATGGGCTGCATCCGAATTGGGAACAACGGTTTGAATATAAAAACCGCTGTCTGTTTGCAGTTGCAGTTGTTGGGCCGTGCTAGCATTTAATTCGAAGCCACTAACGCCTAATACACCGTGTTGTACATTGCCATAGTGTAAGAAATCCTCGACAATTTTTTTGGTTACATTAGAAGGAACGGCAAAAGCATAGCCCACATAAGAACCTGTATTCGAGGAAATCATGGTGTTGATACCAATTAATTCGCCTTGTACATTGACCAAAGCCCCCCCACTATTGCCTGGATTGACAGCAGCATCCGTTTGAATAAACGATTGGATGCCCGTTTCAGATAAATTTCTCGCCTTAGCCGATATAATTCCCGCAGTAACAGTTGATGTCAGGTTGTACGGATTTCCAACCGCAAGGACCCATTCACCTAGTTGAATCGCATCGGAATCGCCAAAGGTCAGAAATGGCAGTTTTTCCGCGGTTTCAATTTTGAGTAAAGCGAGATCCATCTCTTTTTCTGTCCCAATGAGTTTGGCCTTATACGTTTTATTGTTGTTGAGGGTTACTTCCAATTCCGAAGCATTGGCAATCACGTGATTGTTGGTCACGATATAACCATCTTCAGAAATAATAACCCCAGAACCTGTACCAATTTGGGTTTGTGTACCGCCCTTATAGCCGTAAAAAAATTCCAGTAAAGGATTACTGCGCGTCGTGATATAGCTTAGGTTTTTTACGTGGACCACCGCATTGACCGTATTTTCTGCTGCTGTGGTAAAATCAACAGGAATTCCAGCTACTACGCGATTCGCATTTGGTGCAGCTGTACGGAGTGCTACTTCTGGTGTAAGTGGAGTTTTTTGTTCGAGATAGTACGTATAACCCAACAAGGTAATCGCTGCCGTTACCAAGCAGGTCAAAAAGGTCATGAAGAATTTTTTCATAATACAATAACGGTTAAAATGAAACTAGAGTAAAAATAAAAAAGGGATAGAGGAATCAAAAAGTGTTTAACCAATGGTTAACAAAGTATAAAATGCAAAGGATTATTTGTAAATTTGGTTCCAAACTTAGCTAAAACAATTGTATATGTTGTCCTTTTGGAAATACCAAGGAACGGGAAATGACTTTGTCATGCTCGATAACCGTCAAAATACAGTGGATACCTCAAATGCAGATCGAATAGCCGATTTATGTGATCGCCGATTTGGAATTGGTGCAGATGGCTTAATCTTGATAGAGGAAGATGAGCAAGCCGATTTTAAAATGGTGTATTTTAATGCAGATGGCAAAGAAAGTACCATGTGTGGCAATGGCGGACGTTGTATTGTAGCCTTTGCCAAACAATTGGGAATCATTCAAAATGAATGTCACTTCAGTGCGATTGATGGGCTGCATTATGCGACCATTGATGCCACGGGAATTGTATCGTTGCAAATGATTGATGTACCCCATGTAGCGGTGAGAGAAAAACACGTATTCGTCAATACAGGATCTCCTCATCACGTAGAAATTGTGCGTAACTTGATGTATTTTGATGTATATAAAAAAGGCAAGCAAATCCGCAATAGCGAAGCTTATGCACCCAAGGGAACCAATGTTAACTTTGTCGAACAAGAGGGGCCCAATCACTTTCGAATTCGAACCTTTGAAAGAGGAGTAGAAGATGAAACCCTATCCTGTGGGACAGGGGCAACAGCAGTCGCCTTGGCAATGCATACACTGGGAAAAGTAGACCAAAACGAAGTGAAAATAGAAGTTGAAGGCGGTGAGCTGTCTGTCGCATTTCAATATGTAGATCAAACCTATCAACAGGTATTCTTAAAAGGCCCCGCAACATTTGTCTTTCAAGGAACCATTAGCCTATAACTATGATCAGACTAGAAACTGCCGAAATTTATCTTCGTGCATTAGAACCTGAAGATTTAGAATTTATCTATCAAATAGAAAATGATGTCAGCTTATGGGAGGTGAGTAATACACAAACGCCTTATAGCCGTTTTTTAATTCACCAGTATCTAGAAAACGCCCATCAAGATATTTATGAAGCCAAACAATTGCGCTTGGTCATTTGCTCCAAAGAGACGAATCAAACACTCGGATTGATTGATCTGTTTGATTTTGACCCCAAAAATGGTAGAGCTGGGGTGGGAATCGTGATTCAAGATCACTCAAATCGCGCCCTAGGGATTGGTTCTCAAGCATTAGAATTGGTAATTAATTATAGCCGAGAATTTCTGTTTTTAAACCAACTTTATGCTAATATTGCAGCCGATAATCAAGCGAGTATTCAATTGTTTGAAAAATATAACTTTAGAACCATTGGTGTCAAAAAAGCATGGACTAGAGTAGGCCAAGAATATAAAGATGAAATAATGTACCAGTTAATATTTTAAAAAGACATGAAATTAAAAAATATACTGATCGCACTCTCCGTAGTAGGTGCTTTTGCTTTGTTAGGTTATTTGTATGTGTGGTATGAGAAAGCTTTTTCTCCCAATGTACATGATTGGGATGAAAAAGAATATTTCTATATCCAAACATCAGATAACTTTCAAGATGTCCTACAAGCCTTACGCCCTTATTTAAATAATCCAGAAGGATTTGAGGAAATTGCCAGCCAAAGAAGCTACAACAGCAATTTAATTGCAGGTCGATTTAAATTGACTAACGGCATGGATAGCTATAGCTTAATCGAAGCCTTGCGAAAAAATGTACCAGTTCGCTTGACCTTCAACAACCAAGAGCGAATAGAAAACTTAGCCGCTCGCATTGCAGATCAAGTGGAAGCTGATAGTACGGCCATGATGGAGACCTTCTTGGATCCTACATTCTTAGAAGAAAATGGATTTACAAAAGAAAGTGTTTTAGTGGGATTCTTACCAGAAACGTATGAGTTCTATTGGACCGTAACCCCATTGAGAATGCGAAATAGAATGCACAAAGAATACTTGAAATTTTGGGATGAAACCAGAAAAGAAAAAGCGGCTGCATTGGGATTAACCCCAGTTGAAGTAGCAATCTTAGCCTCTATCGTACAAAAAGAAACGAGTAAAAATGACGAGAAATCAAAAGTAGCAGGTGTATACCTCAATCGCTTGCGTATAGGTATGCCTTTACAAGCGGATCCAACGGTTGTATTTGCCAAGAAATTGTATACGAATGACTTTGATCAAGTAATCAAAAGAGTCTACCATAAAGATACCGAATTAGAATCACCTTATAATACCTACCAAAATGTAGGACTTCCTCCAGGCCCAATCTTTATGCCAGACAAAGTGACGATTGATGCTGTATTGAATGCAGAAAAACACGACTATGTGTACTTCTGCGCTAGTGTAGAACGAATGGGATACCACGAATTCGCTACTACTTTAGCACAACACAACCAAAATAGTAGAAAGTATAGCAACTGGTTGAATCAATCGGGGATAAGATAGTTTACAGTAATCGGTTTACCGTTTACAGCATAGAAAAAAAGCTAGGGTATTTGCCCTAGCTTTTTTTGTTTACTCTCGCTTCTTTGACTAAGCGACAAAACGCTTAAACAAGTCCTATGATTAAACTATATTCTCCGTTTTCAATAGGCTACTTCGTGATTTCTTTCAGTTATCTTCGTGATTCCTTCAAGTTATCTTCGAGGTTTCTTCGACAAAAAGACGTGTTTTCCAAGTATTGTCGAAGGAAACTTGGAGAAGTGTTGGAGGAAGATCAAAATAAAGGCAGGGAATTCATCTTGAACGGTGTGTTTTGTTGTTGTTTTTTGGCAAATCTTACCCAGCTCACCTAATTCTTACCCAGCCCTATAATAGTTCTAATAAATCGGTCATCTTTTGCAAAGAGATAAATTGGGTGTGTTGGGGTAAGCTATCGTGTTGTTCATGAGACCATGTCACGTGATAGGGTAAATATCCAGCATGAGCATCGAGTGCCAATACAGGTAAAATATCTGATTTCATTGAGTTGCCGACCATAAAGAATTCTTCAGGTGTACAAGATAAACGCTGTAAGAGCTGCTGATAATCTGTCGTTTGTTTATCACTCATCACCTCAATATGATGAAAATAGTGCGCTAAGTTAGAATTGGCTATTTTTCGCTGTTGATCCAATAAATCTCCTTTTGTAGCAAGAATTAAATTGTACTTGCCGTGTAAGGCATCTAAAGTAGCTTGAACTCCATCAAGTAATTCGATGGGTCTTTGCAGTAAGTCGTGCCCTAAGGCAATGATTTGGCTAATCACCAACGGAGAAATTCGATTCGAACTAACCTGTTGAGCTGTTTCAATCATACACAAAATAAATCCTTTGATACCAAATCCATAAAGTGGTAGGTTTTTTACTTCGGTTTGATAGAGGGCTTGTGAAAGCGTGTCCGATGTGGCATACTCTTTCAATAGTTGAGTGAATTGCTGCTCTGCTTCTTGAAAATAGGGTTCATTGACCCATAGGGTATCATCGGCATCAAAAGCAATCGTCGTAATTTTATGTTGTAGTTGCATGTTCGCTGTTTTTTTAATCAAGGGTGTAAATTTCCACAATTTATGCGAAATGGAAAGGACATTTGTCTTGTCTAGTGAAAAGTTAAGGCCTAGTCCCTAAAAAATAAAAAGGATATCCTTTGTGTTGGATATCCTTTGCTATTTGAACAATACTTGCGTATCTATAGAACTAAATTATTTATTAATCTCTTCTGAAGTAAACCCTAACTTAACAGTAGGGAATTTGCTCTGTGTCATTTGAACGGAGAATTCACTATCCGCTAAGAAAACCAATTGACCTGATTTATCAATAGCCAAGAATTTTTGCTTGATGCGTTTGAACTCTTTGAACTCCTCGTTTTTCGGATCTTCTGGACGGACCCAACACGCTTTGTAGGCAGGGAAATTTTCATAGGTACACTTCGCACCGTATTCATGCTCTAAACGATACTGAATAACCTCGTATTGTAAGGCTCCAACGGTTCCAATTACTTTACGACCATTCATCTCTAGGGTAAATAGCTGTGCAACTCCTTCATCCATCAATTGGTCAATTCCCTTTTCCAATTGTTTCGATTTCATCGGATCTGCGTTGTTGATGTATCTAAAGTGTTCCGGAGAGAAGCTAGGAATTCCTTTAAAGCTCATGATTTCGCCTTCTGTTAGGGTATCACCAATTTTGAAGTTTCCTGTATCGTGTAATCCTACAATATCTCCAGCGTACGAAATATCCACAATCTCTTTTTTCTCAGCAAAGAAAGCATTCGGACTAGAGAATTTCAATTTCTTGTTTTGACGCACGTGTAAATAAGGTGTGTTGCGCTCAAAGGTGCCCGATACAATTTTGATAAAGGCCAAACGGTCTCTGTGTTTTGGATCCATATTGGCGTGAATCTTGAATACAAAACCGCTAAATCCTTTTTCCGTTGGTTCAACCAATCGGGTATCCGACTCTTTCGCTCTTGGTGATGGTGCAATTTGAATAAAGCAATCCAATAATTCGCGTACACCAAAGTTATTCAAGGCAGAACCAAAAAATACAGGTTGTAACTGTCCTTTTACATACGCTTCTCGATCAAAATCAGGGTAAATCTCCTGGATAATTTCCAATTCTTCTCTTAATTTGCCTGCTGTGGTATCGCCGATTAAGTGATCTAATTCTTTTGATTCTAAATCTGAAATATGAATGACATCATCGATGTTTTTTCGACTGTCATCAGTGAATAAGTTGATGTTCTTTTCCCAGATGTTGTAGATTCCCTTAAAATCATACCCCATTCCAATAGGATAACTCAACGGAGTTACTTTTAATTGTAGTTTTTGTTCTACTTCATCCATCAAGTCAAAGGCATCACGCCCTTCACGGTCTAATTTGTTGATGAAAACAATCATCGGAATGTTGCGCATGCGACATACTTCAACTAACTTTTCCGTTTGTTCTTCCACCCCTTTTGCTACGTCAATCACAACAATAACACTGTCTACTGCCGTTAACGTACGGAAAGTATCTTCAGCAAAGTCCTTGTGACCTGGCGTATCTAAGATGTTGATTTTTTTGTCTTTATAATTAAAGGCTAATACAGATGTAGCAACTGAGATTCCTCTTTGGCGCTCAATCTCCATGAAATCCGAAGTAGCTCCTTTTTTAATCTTGTTATTCTTCACTGCACCTGCTTCTTGAATGGCTCCTCCAAAAAGAAGTAATTTCTCTGTTAAGGTAGTCTTACCAGCATCGGGGTGAGCAATTACACCAAATGTTCTTCTGCGTTCTATTTCTGTTAAAAAACTCATCTCTAAAAAAATTAGGTTGCAAAAATACTCATTATTTGCTAAAAATAATAATAATGAATAGTAATCGTTTGTTAAGCGGTGGGATTCACTTCCCACCGAAGAGGAGATCCATCGGTAAAGCGATAGAAGAAAACAGCAAATGAAAAGGAAATTAGAAGGAAAAAACCAAAGAGAATGTTAATCCTTAAGGTAAATAAATGAGGGTTTAGTAATATTGTTAATTAAGTTTTTTAACTTGTTTATTTAAGCGTATTTTTACCCGTTTTTTTAAAAATAATCTCATTTACGGCTTAGAAATGTTATTTTTGTTAGCGTAATAAAATAAAAGGAAGGTATAGGTAATGAAGGATATGAAAATAAAGTATATCAAATACAGCGTTGTTTTATTGATGGTGCTTTTGGGCTATACGAGTTGTACTAAGCAAAAAAAACTAGATGGCGCTAACTATGTTGCTCGCGTAGATGATAAGTATTTGGATCGCTCTTCGTTGCAACATATTGTACCGCCGCAGAGTACGGTAAAAGACAGTATCGCTATGGTTGAGCTATTTATCAATAAATGGGCAACCAAACAGCTGTTGATGGATGCCGCAGCATTTAATTTATCAGATGACAAAAAAAGGGAAATAGACGAATTAGTAGCCAATTTCAAATCAGAGCTTTTAATTAAAGGATACCTAGAGAAATTAGTTCAGCAGTCTGTCGATACCGTGGTTCGAGCGAGTGACCTAAAGGAGTATTACGATCAAATAAAAACAGGATTTAGAGTAGATGATATGCTGGTGAAATTAGCCTATGTCAATATTTTAAATTCCAATTCGCATTACAACAAGGTAAAAAGTGGATTTAATGGAGGAAAAGATGTAAAGTATGAATTGTTAGATCAATTGTCACTGCAGATGAAATCCTATGTCTTAAACGACTCCCTTTGGGTAAATGTATCCCAGATTTACGAGAAATTACCCTTTATTAATGCAGAAAATAGAGAACAATATTTAAAAAACAACACCTATTTCGAGGTTAAGGATGAAAATAGTACGTACTTTGTGCGCATTAGTCAAGTACTGAGAAAAGGAGATATTCTTCCATATTCTTATTTAGAACCCTCTTTGCGTTTGATGGTCCTAAATAATCGAAAAATGGAATTATTAAAACAGATAGAAGAAGATATTTTAAAAGATGCAAAAAAAGATAAAAATTATGAAATTTATCAGTAAGAAGGTCATGTTTGCTTTGGGGCTATCACTTGTGATGATAGGAGGAATGCAAGCACAGAATTCAACAGGAAAAAGAAAGATTGACGGTGTAGTTGGCGTTGTTGGAGATTACGTAATCTTAGAATCAGAAATTGATAAGACACTGTTGGAGTTAAAAGCACAGCGTATTCCTATTGATAATTTGTCAAAATGTGATTTATTCGAGCGTTTGTTAGAAGATAAATTATATGCCCACCAAGCAGTTCAAGATAGTATTGAAGTGAATGATGCCGAGGTAACTGCTTTCATGAATGATCAGATCAATCGCATGGTTGAAGAAGTGGGAAGTATGGATCGTATTTTAGGGTTTTACAACAAGAAATCAGAGGAAGAATTCAGAGATTACTTCTTTGATATTGTAAAGCAAAATAAGTTGACACAAGCGATGCAACGACACATTGTGGAAAAAGTATCGATCACACCTGAGGAGGTAAGACAATTCTTTAAAGCTATTCCAGAAGACGAAAGACCGACGGTGGGGGATGAAGTAGAAATTGCTGAAATCGTGATTAAACCAGAAATCTCA
>JASLHL010000027.1 GCA_030152225.1 Flavobacterium sp.
TAGCAATTTCAACCTCTGTAATTGATTCACCTGGTGAAGGAACTTTCATTTCTAAGATGCTCATCGTATATTCTTTAATTAAATATTGTTATGTAAAAATACTCTTTTTTTATTATAAGTTCTTATTAAAAACTTTTTCTATTGCATAAGCAAAACGCTTTTTCGAACGCGTTGAACTTCCTGAAGCTGGCGCACTATAAGCCTTATTACCTGCATAACGCAATGGTTTCGCATCAAAGTTCATCAACATATAGCCATAAGCTCCCATGTTTTTCGGTTCTTCTTGTGCCCATACAAAGTCATCTGCATTCGGATAAGAAGCGATTACTGCATTGATTTGCTCTACTGGTAGAGGGAATAATTGTTCAATACGCACAAAGGCGATATCATCTCTTCCTAGCTCTTCTCTCTTCGCAACTAAGTCGTAGTAGAATTTACCAGAAACGAATACCAATGATTTTACTTTTGATTTATCTACCCCTGCATCATCAATGACGTATTGGAATTTACCATCCGTTAAATCACTAATGGTTGAAGTTGCTTGTGGATGTCTCAACAAACTCTTTGGTGACATCACAACCAACGGTTTTCTAAAATCTGTTACCATTTGTCTTCTCAATAAGTGGAAGAAGTTAGCTGGTGTAGTACAGTTTGCTACGAACATATTGTGTTCTGCACAAAGTTGTAAATAGCGTTCTAAACGAGCAGAAGAGTGTTCTGCCCCTTGGTTTTCATATCCATGCGGCAACAACATCACCAACCCATTTTGGTTATTCCATTTATCTTCAGCTGCCGAGATGTATTGGTCGAACATAATTTGAGCTCCATTGGAAAAATCTCCAAATTGTGCTTCCCAGATCGTTAAAGTATTTGGATTCGTTAAGGCATATCCATATTCAAATCCAACAACCGCATATTCAGACAATAGGGAATTGTAAATTCTCATTTGCCCTTTTTGGTCTTTCAATTGGTTTAATAAAACGATAAGTTCCTCTGTATCTTCTGTTTTAACCACAGCATGACGGTGAGAGAAGGTACCGCGTTCTACGTCTTGTCCAGACATGCGAACATCATACCCTTCTGACAGTAAAGATCCATATGCCAATAGTTCACCCATAGCCCAATCTAATCGATCATTTTCGAAAAACATCGTTTTTCGATCTCCGATCAATCTTTTTACCTTACTGATGAATTTCTTATCTTCTGGAAGTGCAGTAATAACAGTAGCAATATCCGTCAATACTTGTTTAGACACTTTTGTATCGTAATCTACAACCATTTCCGTTTCGTCTACAGTTCGGAAGTCTTTCCAGTTTTCTTGCATGAACGTTCTGATTTTAGCAAATTCATTCTCACGAGAAATTTGTAAATCTTGTTCTAATACATCTTTATATTGTTGTTCTAAATCTTTAACAAAGCTTTCATCTACAATCTTATCTTCTAACAATTGAGCGTTATAGATGTTTCTAGCATTTGGGTGTTTTGCAATTAATTTATATAATAAAGGTTGAGTGAATTTTGGTTCATCTCCCTCGTTATGTCCATATTTACGGTATCCCACTAAATCGATAAACACATCTCTACCGAAAGTCATGCGATACTCTAAAGCGAATAAGAAAGCGCGTACTGCAGCTTCCGTATCATCAGCATTTACGTGTAATACGGGTGATGCTGTTACTTTTGCAATGTCTGTAGAATACGTTGACGAACGTCCGTCTGTGTAATTTGTAGTAAATCCAACTTGGTTGTTTAGTACAATGTGGATGGTTCCTTCTGTTTTATACCCTCTTAATTGTGCCATTTGCACGATTTCATACACAATTCCTTGTCCTGAAACCGCAGCATCTCCGTGTAATGCGATTGGCAATACTTTAGACGGTTGATTTGGAAACACAGTATCTTGTTTTGCTCTTGCGATTCCTTCGATCACTGCTCCAACAGTCTCTAAGTGAGAAGGGTTGGGCGCCAAATTCACATGGATATCTTTTCCTGTACGCGTTTTGCGCATAGAGCTTAATCCTAAGTGGTATTTTACATCTCCGTCGAATCCTTCTACCGTATCGTAGTCTTTTCCATCAAACTCGGAGAAGATTTCTTGGGTTGGTTTTTTGAAAACGTTTGCTAAAACGTTCAAACGACCACGGTGTGCCATTCCAACAACGATTTCCTCTACTCCTTTTGCAGCAGCGGATTCAATTAAAAAGTCCATCGCTGGGATAGCAGCTTCCAAACCTTCTAAAGAAAAACGCTTTTGACCTACGTATTTGGTATTCAAGAAGTTCTCAAAAGAAACCGCTTCAATTAATTTATGTAGGATTTCTTTTTTCTCTTCTGCGTTAAATTTAGCTTCTGGGATTTCGAAGTGATCTTGGATCCAATTCACTTCTTTTTCATCTGTAATATATTTGAATTCAATACCTAAAGTAGCACAGTAAATTTTCTCTAATTGAGCGATGATTTGCGCTAAAGAAGATGCAGGTAATTGAATTGCTTTTGCAGCGTCGAATGTCGTATTTAAATCAGCCGAAGACAATCCAAATTTTTCTATACTTAAATCTGGGTGAACGACTCTTCTCTCTCTAAGCGGGTTTGTTTTAGTCAATAGGTGTCCATAAGTCCTGTAGCCATCGATTAACTTAAGTACAGCTAACTCTTTTGCAATTTGGCTTGTATCAACCGAACTACCTGTATTGGAACTGGTTGTTGGTGATGTTACATAAGTTACTTTTTCTACCGTACCATCATTAAATTCATTTGCAAAATCGAAACCTTGAAAGAAGGCTCTCCAACTTGGTTCTACGCTATCTGGATTTTCTAAATATTGATCATACAAATCTGCAAAAAATGCAGTGTGTGCCGCGTTTAAAAAGGAAAATCTATCCATAATTTTCGTCTAAAGACCTATTGAT